>JAAEOP010000643.1 GCA_024223125.1 Chloroflexota bacterium | reverse complement strand
ATCCACGACCGGCTGAAGCAAGCCCTCTGCCATCCGGACAATATTTTGGGCCAGGCCGTTTTGCTGGCCGGATTGACCCTGCCCGATGATCAACCGGAGGCAGTTCGGGATTACTTTTTCAACAGAGTGATACCCACAGCTTTGCCTTTTTATACTCAGCCTCTTCTGGTGAATGATCCCACTGTAGGAACAGGGATTCTCTTGATTGCGGGGGCCTCTGTTTTGCCGGCGTATGCCTGCCATTATGGCCTGGTGCAGTTTAGCGGTCAGGATATCGACCCGGTTATGGCTTGTGCAACTTCCATTAATACCATGGTTTACGGCCTCAACAATTTTTCGTTGAAACTGGAAGTTGCCGTAGCTGAAGCCCTGGCAGCCTGGCAGCAACGAGCAGATAGCCGGCCTCTCGCTAGCCCTCAATCCCCGGCTCAAATCATCCGGGATGTGTACCGCAATGGTGGCACTTCGTCGCAGGTAGGCGATAAAGGACCTTCATTTGAGCAGATGTTCAAAGCAGCGGCGGTTACGCAATTGGCTTGAGACACATTAACAACAAAAGACGCTCAATAAAGGAAAGTCACCCTGTTGGCACCAAATAAATCGGT
>JAAEOP010000642.1 GCA_024223125.1 Chloroflexota bacterium | reverse complement strand
GCTGAATTCATCGCTGGATGTGTCCAAAAGCCCCACTTTGGTAAAGGTGCTGCCAAAATCGACCAGTAAAACTTTTTTGTTGTCAAACGCGGTGATCCCTACGTGTTTACGGAAGTCATCCACGACACTTGTCATGTCTTCGGCCACTTCGGTGATAAATGACGCGTCATCGGCCATGCTGACGTCCTTGAGAAAATACCAGGGCGCTTTTTCGCGTACACGGTTGACTCTGTCAATTTCGTCAATGACCTTTTGGCCGTCAAACTCGTCTATCCGGCACGTGCCGTTTACGATTTTGGTTCTGCATTTTCCGGTCATTTCGTAGCGTTTGTCGATTACCGTAATCTGAGGTGCTTGAAGCAATCCCGTCTGCAGGCCAAGATCAAGAGTATCGGCGCTGATCATGCCGCATTGCCCGGTGGGATAGTTGTCTTCGTTGATAAAATCGAGCATCATGCTCGCATAGTTTTTTTCTCTTTCGGCGGCAATTTCTCTGTTTTGCGCAGCTTCAACGCTTATGGCGTAATCAAAGAAATTATCCAGCGTCACTTGTCCTTCATAGCCCCCTATTAACGCCAG
>JAAEOP010000641.1 GCA_024223125.1 Chloroflexota bacterium | reverse complement strand
GGAAACGAGCAGATTTTGTAACCAATTCTCATGGTAGACAAAACCGTTTAGCTTGTGGGCTGGTGATATGTATTCCTTAGCTACTTTTGCTCGTGGGCAGTATGGGAGAAAATTGTGAGCCAGTGCCCATGCCCGAATACTCATTTCAGCACTCATCATGTGTCCATGAAAATAGCGGGTACTGTAAAGGAAGCGAGACATCGGTTCCATATGACGGTCGATCATATTACTGGTACGATGTGCCGTGGGGAAATCATACGCCTTAGCAAAATCATCTACTTTAGCGCAGAGTTTAAGAATGGCCTCCAAGGTTGTCCCTGTAGTATTTTGTTTGCCCCATGACGACAAGTCCGAAACTCTGGCACGGAAGGTTTTTTTGTCAGGCGAATGATAAACGTCCCATATTTTATCGCCAATAGTAGCGAAAATGTCTTGGAAACGCTTGCTGCAGGAACGAACTTTGATAAATGAATGGAGAAAGCAAAGCAAAATGGTCACTTGAGGGAATAATTTCTGCCAAGCCAGGAAAGTTGGGAGCCAACCATCTGTGCTGACCGTTTTTGGCTGATAGTCTGGTTTCACCTCTTGCGCTTCTTTCTTAAAATGACCATAGGCTTCAGTCAAGCTTTTTTCACCAGCATCCGCAGCCAAAGAGGCTCCCAGAACACAATCGTTCCCGACCGTAGTGGCAACGTAAACCTTCTCTCCATTAAGTTTGGTATGCTTTTCATCAGCCAAAATATCCTCAGGCAATTTGTCAGGGTCCTTCACTGTCGTACCCGCCAGATGACAGCGACCCAAACTAATAACTATTCGTTCCCAATAGGAATCATCATGACCAAACGTATAGGTCAAACCCCAATATGGAACACCAAATTTCTCGTGCAAGAATAACGGTTTCTCAACATCCTCCGTATAACCAACCATATAGGGCATCACGAAGGAGGGGGCGATGTTATAAACTTGTTTTTTTCTCATTATCCAGAGCATGCAAGCAAATACGGCGCATACGCACATCGGGTATTTTCTTGGATTCAACCACCCAGCCATTCAACTTGTAACCCTGGGTTATATCTGGAGGGAATATGGCAGGATATGCGATAATATGCTTGTCCAACATAGTGCGAAAGGCAGCGCTATCCTCAATCACGGCCTGATAATCATCTTGTTCTACAGAAACACATATTCTTTTCTGGCCTCGATTGAACTTCAGTTTCGTTTTCTTCGCGCTATTATTTCTTTTTCGTGCTAGTTCAGACATAATTACCATCCCTTAGAATTGATTTGAGGGATAATTATCGGCTTTTTTCGCCACAGCCACAAAAAACGCTAGAACCAGGCAGAAAGCTAGGATGTTAAGTTATATTTGATGAGGAATTATGTCGAGTTCCTTTGATAATTGAAAATCCATAGATGAAAATCTACCATGTGTGGGCATTCTTCATAAGCATCTTGCTTTTCATTGCTTGCAGTCCCGTTTCTGTGACTAAAACAAGTGAGCCAAAGATGGTTACCATTTCCCCTCTACGTACTAATGTTGCGCCTATTGTGCTACCAACTGAAATTGAGCCAATTTCAACCAGTTTTTGGACTTCCCTAAATCCAACAATTAGCGATTATCTCCACGGGCATAATTTACCAACCGATCAACTCCCCTTAGATTTCCTTGATCGGCCAATTATGCATAATCAGCCATTAGATAGTGATACCGCGTTTGTTATGGCGTATTATCTCATCTCAGATAATCCGCTTAGACAGACTTTACAATTACTACTGTTTGATAAGACAACACAATCATGGAAACGTGGTGAAATCACAAGGCCGGATAGATCAGATGAGAAGATTGGGCCGTGGGGTAATTTTGATTTTGGTGATGTAATGGGAGTGGACGAATCAGAACATTTCTATTTTGTCTATCTTCATGGGTCTCCATCTGGTGGATGGACGCTTCTTTTAACTCATGAACTAGAATATTATGATTTTGTGTTTGGATCGGTTAGAGCGGTATTTGATGACGGAGCAATTGTTTACCATGAGGGGATGCCCCATTTTGTACCCACACATTTTGCTCAAATCAGTTTGTATGATCCAGATAGCAATGAAAGCCGACGAATCTTTCCTCTGGAACCACATCAATCGTTATGGATAGATCATGTGGAGAAAATGAGACAGGTGTACGAAGATTTAGGTGGGGAATGGTGTAAAGAACGGGGGCATCATTGTCTGCCTGAGTTGTTCAATAACTTCCTGGCAGGTAAAGTTGTCGCAAATGATGACACGGACTCATTGGCTTTTATCATTTCTTTTGAACCGGAATGGATTGTTGAAAGATCAGATTTGAATACGGCCGTCGTCTACATCTACCGAAATGTCCATCAAGAAAACACAATGGAATGGCGTGAAGTTAAACAAGAGGATTTGCAAGAATTATTTGGTGAGTTTGAGTTAGCAGAATTGCTTGATTCAGTAAATCTTGATTTGATATTTATTGAATTTGAATTTTTTGAAAATTAGGTGACTGACGTTTAGGAAGTGCCAGTCACTTGAAGAAGTGGCAAAACGGACGTGACAAGGCAGAATCCGAATAAGCGTTGCGTCTTTACGAAACACGAACCATGATTTAAGGAAAAAAGGGGTGATTATGACCGACCTGTCTACTGTGACGATTGAGCAGCTTATCCAGTTGATTGATGAAGACCCGACCCGCATTGCCGGGCTGATTGACCATACCCTCCTAAAACCGGATGCAACCGAAGAGATGATTGCCCGATTGTGCCGGGAAGCGGTGCAGTATCATTTTGCTTCTGTGTGTGTGAACCCGACACATGTGCGCTTTGCGGTACAGCAAGTAGCCGGATCAGACGTGAAAGCATGCGCTGTAGTGGGCTTTCCGTTGGGGGCTTCCACAACAGAAGCGAAAGTGGCCGAGACGGAGATGGCAATTGCGGCCGGCGCAACGGAGATTGATATGGTCATCAATATCGGCGCGGTGAAGAGCCGGGATGATGAATTTACGCGGGGGCAAATAACGGCCGTCATTGAAACAGCCCACAAACAGAACGCTCTCTGCAAAATTATCATCGAAACCAGCTTTCTGACTAACGAAGAAAAAGTGCGCGTCTGCAAAATTGCCAAAGAAGTGGGGGCCGATTTTGTCAAAACGTCCACCGGATTTAGCGGCGGTGGAGCTACAGTGGAAGATGTGGCCTTGATGCGGCATACGGTGGGGTCAACGATAGGTGTGAAAGCATCCGGCGGGGTGCGTTCATTGGATGATGCGTGGCGTATGGTAGCTGCCGGCGCCAATCGCATTGGGGCCAGCAGCGGGGTGCATATTGTGCAAGAAGCGCAGATAGCCAAACGGGGTGAAACGACTGTTTTGCGCGTGGCTGAAGCAGTGTTGTATGTGTCTGACATTGGGCGGGCCAGGCAGTTTTATACGGCCGTGTTGGGGCTGCCGGTAGCCATGGCTTTTGATGACGCCCTCTTTTTGCAAACGGGGCAAAACTCTACCCTGATTTTATTTGATATGGACAAATTGGAAACCCGCATCAGTCCCATTCCCAGGCATGGAGCACGGGGGCAGGGGCATGTCTGTCTGGCTATTCCCCCGGAGCAGATGGAAGCGTGGCGGGAGCGGCTGATCCAGCAGGGGGTGGAAATTGAGCATGAGCAGGATTGGAGCCTGGCAACCCATTCCATCTATTTCCGGGATCCGGATGGGAATAGTTTGGAGGTGATGGACGGCCGTCATTACCAGCGGGTGTGGCGAAAACTAAACGAAACAAGCGCAACCACCTATTAAACTGTGATGAATTATTGGGGTGAGGCGGCAGCGTTGGGCACGGCCGTAAGCTGGGCATTGACGTCTATTCTTTTTAGTTTTGCCGGGCAGCGTATTGGCTCTGTGGTTGTCAATCGCAGCCGCTTGTTGTTTGCTTTTTTGTTTTTGCTCATCACCCATTGGTTTTTGCAAGGATCATTTTTCCCGACGGAGGTGGAACCGTTTCGCTGGTTTTGGCTAACAGTTTCCGCCATTTTGGGGCTGGTGTTGGGGGATGGGTTTTTGTTTCAGGCGTTTGTGCTAATTGGGGCGCGATTGTCAGCTTTGCTCATGTCCACCGTGCCCATCATCAGCGTTTTAGTTGGCTGGTTGCTGTTTGGCGAAGGGTTAACGGCCGTAGAAATGACGGCCGTTCTCCTGTCTGTTGGCGGCGTGGCCTGGGTTGTCACTGAAAAGCAGCCGGGGCGCACGGCCGTCGAAAACAAAAATTACCGGCTGGGTTTGTTGTTTGGTTTATTGGGGGCAGTGGGGCAAGTAGTAAATCTGGTAACAGCTCGTTATGGCATGGTGGGTGATTATCCGGCCATTTCGGCTACGATTATCCGTATTTTTGTAGCGATGCTGGTGATGTGGGGTGCGGCCGTTTTTCAGCGTCAGGTACAGATAACTTTCCAACATTGGCGTGACCAGCCTGCTTTACGCACCCTAATTGGCGGTTCATTTGTGGGGCCGTTTTTGGGCATTTGGCTCTCATTGATTGCAGTGCAGTTAACCCGCTTAGGCATCGCGGCCACGCTCATGGCGTTGACGCCCATTTTGCTGATTCCGGCCGAATATGCCATTTACCGGAAGCCGATTAGCCGGCGCAGCCTCATGGGGACGATGTTGGCTTTTGCCGGGGTGGCACTCATCTTTTTACCACAGGGTTCGTAGTGTGGATTTTAGCCCGTCCCACTAAAGCGATTACTACAAACCTCTTTTTAGGAGAAAAAATGACAAAACAAATGATTTCAGAATTACAGGTGATTGGCATTCGTTACCATGACAGCCAACCGGCCGCCGACGATGAGCGCGCGTTGGATGCGTATGAACAGTCAGGAGTTTACGGCCGTGCCGGAATCCCCTACACCATCGTCGAACCCAGACTACCGGAAGCGCAGCGCGTGGCTGAGGAAACGGATAATTTGGGATTGCTGGGGGGTGAAGTGGCTAATGCGATAGCGGCCGCGCGGCAGGCTGGCAAAGCAATTCTCATGACCGGCGGCAACTGCTGCCACATCAGCGGTATTTTTGGCGGTCTACAAGATGCCCATGGGCCGGAATTGAAAGTAGGCTTGGTTTGGTTTGACGCCCACGGCGATTTTAATACGCCGCATACAACCCTGTCTGGCATGTTGGGCGGGATGCCGGTGGCTGTTTGTGCCGGTCTGGCTTACCCGCGCTGGCGGGAGATGTCCCACATCGTCTCTCCCCTGCCCACAGACCGCATTGTGATGGTGGATGTACGAAATTTGGACACGGCCGAAGAAACATTGATTCGAGCCACAGATGTGACCATTGCCCGTGTAGCAGATGGGTTTACGGGGGATGTGGATTTGCAGACGGCCGTGACCCATCTAGCTCACAAATGTGACCTCATCTACCTGCACATTGACAGTGATATTTTGGATGAGCGCTACGTGCCCAACCACGGCACAAAAGAACCGAACGGCCCGGATATGGAGCAGGTGCAGACGGCCGTAGACATAGCGCTATCTACCGGCAAAGTTGGCGTCCTGGCTCTTGTTTCTGTTTATGGCGCTGGGGAAGGGAGCAAAATCAGCGCCACCTCGGCCATTGAATTGATGGGATTCAGTCTGGAAAGCTGGTATAAACATGGCATGAGATAAAGAAGGAAAATGAATGTAATGGATAAGAAAATTGTGATGTATGGCAGTCCAGTGTGCCCGATGGTGGGACCAGTGCGGGGGATATTGCAGCGGGCAGGAGCGGAGTTTGTGTATGTGGATATTTACAAGGATGATGACGGCCGTCAAACAGTCCGCAATATCAACAACGGCAATGAAAGTGTACCTACACTTGTCTTCCCCGATGAAAGTACTCTGACAGAACCATCTGGTTCCCAGTTGAAGGGTAAACTAGAGGCGATGGGTTACACCGTGCGTAAACCAAAACCATGGGAAGCTGTGCGGGAACGGCCGCTGCTCATGATTTTGGCCATGCTGGCATTGCTATTTGCCTTATGGGACGGGAATGGCATCTTTCTGGTCATAAGCGTTGTCTTATTAGGGGTTATTTTTGTGGGCAGTTGGTTGCTCAGTTAAACACAATTATGTCTACCTATTGTCCCCATTTGCCGGTATAATAATTGTGTGGCTATACATGTCATTCCTGCGAAGGCAGGAATCCATACATGACAGTCGAGAAATACCTGTATCATCACCAATGGTAATGGTTTATTGTTAATGCGCGAAACGGAAAAACCTTCCCCTTTCGGCGTTAAGTATAGAAGGAGTCAACATGACTGAATTCTTTGCTGTTGTATCCCCCATTTTATGCATTATTCTGATCGGTGGCGCTGTGATACTGTTTTATTCTGTGCGTATCATTCCCGAATACGAACGGGCTGTGGTCTTTCGTCTGGGGCGAGTAGCCGGCGTTAAAGGGCCGGGTATTGTGCTGCTCATTCCCTTTATTGACAAGATGAATAAGGTAGATTTACGCACCATCACCCTGGATGTTCCTTCTCAAGAAGCCATTACGGGTGATAACGTTACCGTAAAGGTCAATGCGGTTGTTTACTTCCGCGTCATTGACCCTTCCTCAGCTATCATCCAGGTTGAAGATTATCGTCGGGCTACCTGGCAAATTGCCCAGACCAGCCTGCGTAATGTCATCGGCCAATCTATGCTGGATCAAATATTGCAAGACCGCGAGCAAATCAACGAAACCTTGCAACACATTATTGATGAAGCGACAGAACCCTGGGGCGTCAAAGTAAGCATTGTGGAAATCAAAGATGTGGAACTGAACCAGACGATGGTGCGGGCCATGGCCCGGCAAGCGGAAGCAGAGCGAGAGCGCCGGGCCAAGGTCATTGGTGCGGAAGGTGATTTCCAGGCAGCCCAAAAGCTGGCGGAAGCGGCCGAAATCATGGGCCGCGAACCGGGAGCGATGACCCTGCGCTACCTTTCAACTCTGATTGATATTGGCGTTGAGCATAATACGACGCTCGTTTTCCCCATCCCCATTGATCTAATTTCAGAATTTATGGATAGAGATGGAAAGTCAAAATCGTCTGCTGATAATCAATCCTGATGAGTTGTGAGAACCGGTACCTGCGGCCGGTTCTCTTTTGAATTTTTCCTTGCAACGCCGAACGATTTTCTTTTTGCTGTTATTATCGCTGCCCGGAATATCTTGTGCCCTGCTACAAGGTCCGCAGCAGTTAACCGTGCCCACGCCGCCGCCAACGGCCCCTTCTTTAGCAGATTTTGCTCCCGGTGAAGTGGTCGTCAATCCTGAAAGCACGCTGACGGCCGGAATTGACGCCGATATTTTAACGTTGGTACGGGGGGTGTCGCAGCAGAATCTGGTGGGGTATGTGCAGACATTGGAGGGGTTTTACACTCGTAATACGTTCAGTGCCACCGACCAGGAGGGGCGAGGTATTGGGGCGGCGCGACGTTGGATTTTTAATGAGTTTGTGCGTATTGGCAACGGCCGTCTCCTGGTAGAAGTAGATGAATTTCCCTACAGCAGCGAGGGAATTACGACTAATCAGCAAAACATTATCGCTACCTTGCCGGGCCAGAACCCCAATGGGGGGATGCTAATCCTCTCGGCTCATTACGATTCCCGTTCTTTTGACCCCAACGATGGCAGTAGCTATGCGCCCGGCGCCAATGACAATGGTTCTGGTATAGCCCTGCTTTTAGAGGCAGCGCGGCTGTTGAGCGCCCGTGAATGGAGCCAGACCATTGTTTTTGTTGCTTTTGCGGCCGAAGAGCAGGGGCGGTTCGGCAGCCAACATTTTGTTTCTGATAAGATGTTGGACGGCTGGCCGATTGAGGCAGTAATTAATGTTGATATTGTAGGCGGCCGTCCCGGAATTCCCCAATCTGTACAAGCCATTACACCGGGCATTACGGGCGAGGCCACCCGTGAATTTTTACGTTACATGGAACTGGTGCAAAGTTATTACCTGCCCCAGTTCGGTCTGACACATGTTAACATGGAAGATCGGGAAGGGCGTTGGGGGGATCAGATGAGCTTTTTGTATGCCGGTATTCCGGCCGTGCGTCTGACAGAATCGCAAGAAAACCCCAACACACAGCATAACAGTGATGATACGGCCGCTAATCTGGATTACAATTATTTGTTACAAGTGACGCAGTTAAATGTGGCCGTAGCGGCCACAATGGCCGGTGCGCCCGCTCGCCCGGTCGCCCCCACAATCGCCCCCATGGCCGAAACGGGATCGTATATTATTAGCTGGCTGCCAGACAGTAACGCCGCTGGATATGCGCTTGCTTTCCGTCCGCTAGGATTAGATGCGTATCCTGATTTTCGTTATGTGAGTTTAGACCAAGCGGGGAATGTGGCTCTAACAAATTTGGACCCCTCCGTGCGTTATGCGGTTAGTATGGCGGCGTTGAATGGTAACGGCCGTATCAGCCCCTTCTCCCTCGAAATTTTGGTAGGGCCAGAATAAAAAAGAGGTTCCACCTTTCCAAAAAGTGGAACCTCTTTACATTTATTCACCCACAACAACAACTGTCAAGGTGTCGTTGTTTGGGTCTTCTTTGGAAACGGAAAGATTGAGCGACGCACCGTCCATTTCATAGGTAATGATCGCGGTGTCGCCCATTTCAAACGAAGAATCTTCATTTTTTGTCCAGCCTTCGGCCGAAAACGCATTATCGTAAAAAGCCAGGACATCTTCCAGCGGCATTTCAGTTTCATAGGTGACAATACCGCCAAATGAAGAGACATTGGCCGCATCTGCAACCATCGGCCACGCTGTCTCGCCGGCCGCTTCCCCTTCACAATCAGCCGGAATAGACACATCAATCGGCTGGTTAATATCCAGCAAATCAATTTGTAACTTCATATTGCCATATTGGGGGACGCCGCCTATCTCGTCAAATTCTCCTTCCCCTTCCATAACCATCCGCACCAGCCAGCCGCCATCTTTCGCCACATAAATATGACCCTCTAGCCACTCCACGTCGGCGTCTGGCGTTTCCAGAGAGGTTTCATCAAAGGTGTAATGCAGGGTATCAATGCCATTGATTGATTCTTCCCCTTCATAGTTAGCTTCGCCAATGTCTTCCATGAAGGCGCTGGTATCGGTAAAGTCGGCAAAAGGATCGTCGTCTCCAAATGCACTTTCATCTTCGCTGCTGGTGATGCAGCCGAAGCCGGGGATGGTCATATAGGTAACGCCATCCAGTTGAGCCATGTTCATTTCACCAAATTCTTCCATATCTTCTACTCCTTCAGCGCTCATGTTCATGCTCATCGCTTCAGGGTCTTTGGAAAAGCCGAGATTTATTTGGAAGGATTGGCTGGTTTCTACATCGGCTTCATCGGTAGAGGTCATGCTCATATCCATAATTATCCGGTAGCTGTTCACATCTTCGGGTTGGGTAATTTCGTTGACGAAGAGGCTTTTGATTTGGTCTACGGCCGTCCCTTCGCTACTATTCTCAGCTACAGGAGCGCTTTCGGCCGATTCTTCATTGCTGCTCTCAGCTACAGGAGCGCTTTCGGCCGATTCTTCATTGCTGCTCTCAGCTGCGGGGGCGCTTTCGACAGGTTCTTCAACAGCGCCATCCTCAGATTGGGCGGCCGGTTCCGCAACGACTGCTTCTTCGACCGCTGGTTCGTTCCCACCGGGCAACGCATTACAAGCCAATGAAGCGGCCGCAAATAAAATGATTAATATGATTAACCATCGTAACGAGTTCTTGTTCATGAATATTCTCCTTGAATTGGTTGATAGTGGATAGTGGTTGGTAGCTTATACCAACCACCATTCACCACTACCATTATCAAATTGTAAAAGGTACATCCACCTGGGCTACAATAGGTTTAACAGATGTGTTTTCTGCGACTTGTTTAGCCCAATCATCTACGTCAATGGCGATGAGCGGCCAGGTGTTGTAATGGCAGGGCACAACTGCCTGGGGATTCAGATATTCCAGAGCCAGCAAAGCATCATTCGGCCCCATTGTAAAATTGTCGCCCACCGGCAAAATAGCCAGGTCCAGGTCTTGAACGCCAATAAGGTCCATATCGGAAAATAAGGCGGTATCACCGGCAATATAAATGCGGGTGTCGCCAACGGTCAGCAGATACCCACCAGGGTCGCCGCCATATGTGCCATCGGGTAGGCCAGAGCTGTGCAGCGCCGGTGTCATTTTTACGCGGCCGAAGGGGAAGTTGTAACCACCGCCAGTGTTCATTGCATGGCAATTTTCGTGTCCCAGGTTGGTGATCCAGGTCACGATCTCAAAATTGGCGATAACTGTTGCCCCAGTTTGTTTGGCTAAGGGAACGGTATCGGCGATATGGTCGGCGTGGCCGTGTGTTTGCAAAATGTAATCGGCGGCAACGTCAGTTACGGCCGTCTTCGCCGCCGGATTATTACCAACAAAAAAAGGATCAACAACAATATGTGTACCATCAATATTCAGGGAAAATGTGGCATGACCGTGCCAGGTAAGGGAAATAGTCATGGGAAACCTCCTCAGGTTGTGTGGACAATAAACTGCACATATACAGTTGACAATGTGCAATTTAAGTATAGGAAGCTGGCAATGGGGAGTCAACTAGCTGGCAACATTGTCACCGAATTCAATTCGGTGTCTGACATACAAAACGCACTGAAAGTGCGTTTTCTTTTCAGTGCGCTTTAGCGTACTTCGTATGGCAGAATGGGATTTGTAATCCCATTATTTAATTCAAACCAAGTTTAGCGGCCGCCCGGTCACAACCGCCAGCGCCACCGGCTGCCAGCCAGGCATCCAATGTTTCACTTTGGGTACGGTCGGCGGAGGCGTCTTCATAAATTCCAGTTGCCCAACGATAATATCGCTGCATTTCGGCCGGCCATGCTTCCCAGCTTTTTACCGCATTGCCAGGACCGCCATTGTAACCGGCAAATGCCAACCCCGGTTCGCCAAACTGAGTCATTAAATCTGACAAGAAAGACATGCCCCGCATGGCATTTGTATCGGGGTCAAAGGCATCTTCACCGGTTTGAAAATGAAAAGGCATGACTTGAAACAATCCCTGTGCCCCGGCGCCCGAAAGCGCTCCCGGATCACCGCAGGATTCTATTTGCATCACCGTTGCTACCATATTGGGGTCCAGACCATATTGATTTGACCAGGTCATTATTTGGGGCGTCCAATGTTGAACTTCTGGGGTAAAAAGAGGAGAAATGCCGTCAACAGGGACGGCAAATCCAGTGTTGGCGACACCATTACTCCTCGATTCACTACCCAATTGTGTATTGCCAAGAATGCGAGGTAATGCTAGAGCAGCGAATAAAATAACGCCTACAAAAACGAATATCAAGATTAGAGCCATACGTTGCTGAACAGAAATCATACCGCCATGAGTATAACCATCAACTTCTTGTTCATCCAGGTAAACCCATGAGTCATCTAGTGTGTCATCCTCGTTCTGGTTGAATGGTGTAGAAACTTGCCAGACATTTGTGAAATGTTCCTCATAAACAGTCATTCTCTACCTTACCCTACTAATGCCGGCTTCGTGGCCGAGCCTGTACTCCTTTGATGGCTGATTGACGTGGTGGCGCCGACGGCCGTGGCGGTCGCCGATTTAAGCGCGAGTCATTTTGTGTTTTGGGTACAGGCGCTGGTTTGGGCGTCTGGGCCGGTTTCGCCATGATGGGTTCATATTGTAAGTCCTCAATGTAACCTCCTGCTGGTTGGTTCGCCGTTGTGCTGCGCGGCTTTGGCGCGGGACGAGCCACACGAGTGCGCGGCATATTACGTGTGGGGCTGGGGCGAGATGTTTTGGTAGACGGCCGTTTCTTAGACTTTTTTGCCTTC
>JAAEOP010000640.1 GCA_024223125.1 Chloroflexota bacterium | reverse complement strand
ATCTCGCTTAAATCCCAGGCGGTTTGCGCAGGAACGCTGATAGACAGCGTATGCGTAATGGATTGCGTCAGGACAAAAGTCGTTAGTATGGTATTGTGTCCAGTAGCATAGTAATCCCCATTTGCTCTCAGGTGTGCTGTGCGCTGACTCCAGATTGAACGTCCGTCTAATGTAATCGTAGCTGTCTGGTTGCGTTCAGGGCTATGCAGGCCTTTGCTTTCTTGGTCGGGCCACTCCAGCTGGAGAAGCATCACCGTTAGCGTATAGGGGTTAGGGAGAAAGAATTCAGCAGTTACTGCGCCTCCATCCCAATTCGAGGGGTCACAAGACGTCGGATCGACGCCTAGAATGATAGAGCCAGGGGGCATATCAGACAGCCAGGGTTCAGGGCAGTGGCCTTCTGCATTAGCGCTTGTGGCTACATCCCCCTGAAGAAATAGTTGAGCGGGGATAAGCGTGATAGGTTCGCTTGATAATTGCGCTGGAGTGGCCGCGATTCCTTCTGCGGCCTCCAACTTTTGCTGAAAGCCCCAAAAGAGAACAACACCCAACAATGTGCTGACGGTTAATAGAAGTGAGCGCTGCATCTTTAGGAGCCCTCATGATTACGGAAATGGGATGTGGCTGGCATTGAATTCAAACTTTGTGATAACCCAACAACCCTGCGTAGTTTTTCCAAATATCCAGTGATCTGAGGGAGCTTCATTTGTCCATGCATCACCATCGACAATGGTAATGTTCCCACTTGTAAACCAGGCGGTGTTATGTTCGGGGTCAATTTCGATTTTTGTAATGTTAGTGCGTTCAACTTCAATTGAGCTGGCATTATGAAAAAAACCTGCGTAATATTCGATTATTTCAACTCTCCCGCTGTACTCCTGGTTGTATTCATTTCGATTCTCGTCCTCTTGTCTGTTCCGCATCACCGCATTTTTATCAAAAATGGCTTCAATAGTGGAGAGGTCTTTCCCTTCGGCCGCTTCTCTTTCTGCCTGAATCAAGCAAATCAATGTTTCTTCGACCGTCGTCTCTGTGCAATGGCAATAAGGGGTTGGTTCGGATGTGGGTGTGCTTGTTGTTAATGTGGGCGTATTCGTTGGAGTACTTGGGAAAGGATAGAGAGTAGGTGTCACTGTGGTGATGGGCGCTCCAGGCACGGTTTCCGTGAGTGGTTGAGGGGTGTTGCTATTCAACCAGCCTAATTGGTTTGCCGCTATACCGCTGATTATTAACGAGCATAACAAGAGTATTCCAAGCCACGCTCGGCGGAGTTTTTCTTGTTTATCCAGCGCTGAATCGGGGGCATCCCGTTCAGTGGCAGAAACTGTCTCGTGATTTGATGATGCTTTTCCCTCATCGTCTTGTGTATCTGTATTGTCCTCTTTGATTGGTATTTCCCGCACCCACTCCCCCAGCGGCGGCCAGGCATCTACCAGTGCGGCCACCGGCAACACGAAGGCGGCGCGCACACTTTGCCGGGTGTCGGCGGCCACGCTCATCCCCACAATGCCGCCCACCTGCTCGTCCCACACCGGTCCGCCGCTAAAGCCAGGCTGCACAAAATAGCCGGTCGCTTTGGTGTCCTCCACTTGCAGCCAGCCCGCGGCTTGTGGCGCTAAAATGCGCCCGGAAGCCCAGACGCCATCGTCAAAGCCAGCCGGGAAGCCAAAGGCGCGGAAGGGGT
>JAAEOP010000639.1 GCA_024223125.1 Chloroflexota bacterium | reverse complement strand
GCGGCGGGCAGGCCCTCAACTTTGCTCCAGCCGCCGGGCGATGGTAAAGGCTGCCAGTTGTTAAGAATCGGTTCGGGCCACTGCGGTGATAAGACCAGCCGCATATCTCTAAACTGAAAGTTTTCCCAACGCCAAAAACTGTACTGGTGAGCGGGATTGCGTTGTCCGGCGCTTATTTTAATGATGTTGTGTCCCGGCTGTAAGTGGGTCTTGTTAATCTTAAACCTTTGAGTTACCCAGGTGCTGGTTGGATCGGGCCGGGTGCGGGTTTGCAAATGGGCCAAATCAAAACCGTTAATTTGGAGGCGGTTGGTGGGCTGGTCAACCTGCATCGTTTGCAATACCAAATCGTAGTTGCCCTTGGCCTGAGCGGCGGTTAAAAAAAAGTCACCTTGCCAGGAGGGGCTAAAGTTTTGTCCGCCTCGATGCAGATGAACCCAATGCGGATGAAGCGTACCCTCATCGCCCAGGCGAATAGTAACATCAGGCTCAAGGATAGAGATGGTATCCGGGCTTGAGTTTTGTGCCTTCGGGTTAATCTGGCAGGAACCCTGTGCCGCCACACATGCGGCAGCCAACGTTTGATACGCCTGACTCGTTTGTTCTGACCCATCCCATAAATTATAGCCGTACTCATCGCCCTGAGCCTTTAGCTGCCACAAGGCCATTTTCTC
>JAAEOP010000638.1 GCA_024223125.1 Chloroflexota bacterium | reverse complement strand
TGATTTCCTGGTGAATAACACCCTCCCAGAACGAAATTCAAAGCAACTATCAAAATTAGCCAACCAAACTGCTTCATTTTCTATTCCTTTTGGTCATCAGCGTAGCGGCGCTGCCATTCATATAGTTTGTTGAGCGCTTCCAGGGGGGACATGCTGTTTACGTCCAGTTCGGTCAGTTCGGCCAGAATGGGGCTGGCCTCGGGGAAGAGGGCCATTTGTTGGCTGGGGGTGAAACGGCCGGGTTCCACGGCCGTCGTCGGCGCATGTTCCTCTAATTCCTTCAATAAAGCATTGGCCCGGTTAATCACGTCGCGGGGCAGCCCGGCCAGTTGGGCTACGTGGATGCCGTAGCTCTGGTCGGCGCCGCCAGGGACGATGTGGTGCAGGAATACAACCTTGTCTCCTTCTTCGGCCACATCTACATTGTAATTAGCAATCAAGGGCAACAAATCGGCCAGCCCCACCAATTCATGATAATGGGTGGCAAAAAGGGTACGCGGCTTGAGGCGGGGGTGGTTGTGCAAATATTCGATGATGGCCCAGGCAATTGCCAGCCCATCGTAGGTGCTGGTTCCCCGGCCAATTTCATCCAGAATGAGTAAAGAGCAGTGGCTGGCGTGGTTGAGGATTTCAGCCGTTTCCACCATTTCTACCATAAAGGTGCTGCGGCCGGCATGAAGCTCGTCATGCGCCCCAATACGGGTGAAGATACGATCCACCAATCCAATATGCGCTTCGTCGGCGGGCACAAAGCTGCCGATTTGGGCCAACAGCACAATTAGAGCGGTCTGGCGTAAATAGGTGCTTTTGCCACTCATGTTGGGGCCGGTGATGATGTGGATGCGCTCTTGATCATCCATGTGGATGTCGTTGGGGACAAAGCGTTCTAACTGCAATACTTGTTCGACGACGGGATGACGGCCGTTGACAAGTTGCAGTTGGGTTTCTTGGTCGAGCGACGGCCGTGTATACCCCAGATTCGACGCCGTTTCCGCCAACGCTGCGGCCACATCCAAGCGGGCTAAAACGTGGGCTGAACCTAGCAGGCGTGGCGCGTAGGCAGCCACCTGGCGGCACACTTCTGTAAATACCCGTCGTTCAATTTCCAAAATGCGTTCTTCGGCATTCAGAATGAGGGTTTCATACTCCTTCAATTCAGGCGTAATGTACCGTTCCGAATTGGTCAGCGTTTGCTTGCGAATGTAATCATCAGGAGCCAGATGGCTGTTGGTGCGGGTGACTTCGATGTAATAGCCAAACACTTTGTTGAAGCCCACTTTTAAGGAGTTGATACCTGTGCGTTCACGTTCTCGCGGTTCCAGATCAGCCACCCATTCCCGCGCATGAGCCGAGGAATTCATCACCCCATCCAGCTCGGCCGAAAAACCAGATTTAATGACCCCCATTTTGTTGAGATTGGCAGGCGCATTGTCAGCCACAGCCCGCTCAATTAAATCGCAAACTTCCGGGGCGGGATCGAGATTGGCGATTAGAGATTGGAGACTGGCGATTGGAGATTGACTATTCACTGGCAACTGTTCACTGAAACCTGAAACCTGCTCACTGATCACCGGTAACGCCTGCAACGCCACCTTCACATGCTCCACATCCCGTGGGGTGGCTTTGCCGCTGAGGGTACGGTTGGTCAGTCGTTCCAGGTCGGGCAGCCCTTTGAGTGTGGCTCGCATGTCGGCCCGCAGCAGGGCATTGTCGTAGAAGTTTTGCACCTGGTCTAACCGTTGGTTCAGTTTAGCGGTATCGAGCAACGGCCGTGACACTCTCTTTCGCAGCAATCTTGACCCCATCGCTGTGACGGTTTTATCAATCACGCCTAACAATGATCCTTTGCGGTCACCGGAAAACGATTCGGTCAGTTCCAGGTTGCGGCGGGTGGCGTTGTCCAGAGCCATGTATCCTTCTACGCTGTATGTCGCCAGCCGCTGAATCTGCCCCACCGCTCCCTTCTGGGTTTCTTGTAGATAGTGCAAAATAGCCCCGGCGGCGCGGGTAGCCATTAGCTTGTTTTCGCAGCCAAAGCCATCCAGCGTAGCCACCCCAAAATGACGCAAAAGGGTTTGGCGGGCGTTGCCAGCTTCAAAACGCCAGTCGGGCAGGTGGCTGATGGAACGGCCGTGTTCATACAATGTGTGTTCACTGTCTGGAACCAGTAATTCGGCCGGGTTGAGGCGAGCCAATTCTTCAATGAGAGCGCGACGGCCGTTGAACTGCGTGGTCGCAAATTCGCCCGTCGTAATATCGGCATAGGCCAGACCGACATGCTCCCCTTCTACAATGGCGGTCGCCAGATAATTGTTGCGGCCGGCGTCTAACATGCCTGGTTCAATGACGGTTCCGGCCGTAAAGACGCGCACTACTTCACGGGGCATTAATCCATTGATTGGTTTGTCGCCTATCTGTTCGCACAAGGCGACTTTGTGCCCTTTAGCAATCAGACGGCCGATGTATCCTTCGGCGGCGTGATGGGGGACGCCGGCCATGGGGGTGCGGGTTTTGCCTTGTGGCCGGCTGGTTAACACCAGGTCTAGCGCAGCGGCGGCCGTATGGGCATCTTCGTCAAACATTTCATAAAAATCCCCCAGACGAAAGAAAACAATCGCGTCTGGGTATTGGGCTTTAATGTCTAAATATTGTTGACGGCTAGGTGTGACTTTGCGTTTGACCATAATGGCAAGTATACCGGATGGCTTATCTGCCAGCCACACTCCGACAAAGTCCCCGGCGTGTAGAAGCGCCATAAATCGCGGCCAGGAAATTGAACGTCTTCAAAATCAGTTTGAACAAGGCCGAGAATCAGTTATGCTTTTTGACAATAGGTGTAATGGCCGGAGCGCTGCCGCAAACACACAAAACCCTGACTCTGACTACGGCCGTTCCGCCCTAACCTAAAGCGAGTGTTCTTTCACGGCCGTTCCGTTTCTACACTCACCTGCTCTCCTTCGCAAAAAGGACAATTCACAACTTTTGTAATATTCAAATTGGTTGGATATAGTTTACTCTAAAGTTCCCGGCGCTTGGCAGTCCCCAACGCTTTGGAAGCGCTGGAAACTTAAAGGACAGGAGAAAGACAGATGAGATTGGGAGTAGATACAGGGGGAACCTTTACCGATTTTGTGTGGTTGGATGGCGACGGCCGTATCCAAATTCACAAGCAGTTGAGTACCCCATACAATCCTTCGGAGGCGATTTTAAGCGGGGTTGATGTTTTGCAGACGCCGCTAGAGGCCAGTGTTGTGCATGGCAGCACGGTGGCAACCAATGCTTTGCTGGAACGGCGCGGCGCGCGTACTGCTCTAATTACGACCCAAGGATTTGCTGATGTGCTGGCTATCGGCCGTCAAAATCGGCCCGATATTTATGCCCTGGTTCCCCAAAAACCGGAACCGCTGGTTCCCCGCCAATGGCGTTTTGAAGTAGACGAACGCATCACAGCGCAAGGCAACATTCTAAAACCGCTAGACTTGGACAGCCTGCTGCCCATCCTAGAAAAATTGGCGGCTGATAAAATTGAATCTGTGGCGATCTGTCTACTGTTCTCCTTTCTTCATCCTATTCATGAACAGCGAATAAAGGCAGAGATTAAAGATTGGAGATTGGAGAATGAACGTAAGAATCTCCAACTACCAATCCCCAATCTCCACATCTCCCTCTCCTCCGAAATTCTGCCCGAATACCGCGAATACGAACGCCTGTCTACGACGATCATCAATGCGTATGTGGCCCCCTTGATGAGTAACTATCTGCTCCGATTAGCAGCCGGGTTGGGGAAACGGCCGTTAACCATCATGCAAAGTAATGGCGGTATCATTAGTGCAGACACGGCCGGGGCGCAGGCAGCGCGTACCGCTTTATCGGGTCCGGCCGGGGGTGTGGTGGGGGCACAGTATGTGGCCGGTCAGTCCGGTTTCCACGACATTATTACCTTTGACATGGGCGGAACCAGCACAGACGTGACGCTGTGTCCGGGGCGGCTGCCCACCACCACTACCGGCCAAATTGTCGGTATGCCCCTCCGTTTACCCATCATTGATATTCATACGGTTGGCGCCGGCGGCGGCAGTCTGGCCTATGTAGATGCGGGCGGAGCGCTGCATGTAGGGCCGCAAAGCGCCGGCGCCAACCCCGGCCCAGCTTGTTATGGCAGGGTCAATGATCAACGGGCAACAGTCAATGGACAACGGTCAATCAGTCGAGTGACTGTCACAGACGCCAATCTGGTTTTAGGCCGATTAGATACGGGCCATTTTTTAGGGGGGACGATGCGCTTGGATGTGGACGCGGCACAGGTGGCGTTGCAGGCATTGGCCGGGGAGATGGAAGTTGACACACCTGAATTGGCAGCCTGGGGAGTGATTCAGGTGGCCAATGGGAATATGGAACGGGCGGTACGCCGTATTTCGGTGGAACGGGGGTATGATCCGCGGCTGTTTACGCTGGTTCCTTTTGGCGGGGCAGGGCCGTTGCACGCCTGCGAACTGGCGCGAAATCTGCAAATTCCGCGCGTGTTAATTCCACCTATGCCGGGAGTGTTGTCGGCGTTGGGGATGTTGGTGGCGGCGCCAACGAAGGATTATTCGCAGACGGTGATGGTGACAATTGGGGAATGGGGAATGGGGAATGGGGAGTGGTTGCGGGGGCAGTTTGCACCCTTGCAAGAGCGGGCGTTGGCAGAGATGGCTGCTGAAGGATACGACCCAGAGGTTGTTGAATTGCATCACAGTTTAGATATGCGCTACAAAGGACAATCTCACGAACTGACTATTCCCTTTGCACTCCGCACTCTGCAATCCCCAATCCGCAATCAGTTTGATGCGGCGCATCAATTGCGGTATGGGTACGACCAACCAGATGAGCCGGTGGAAATTGTGACGTTGCGCTTAACGGCCGTCGTCCCCACCACACCGCCCCATTTACCGACCAAACCAGAGGCAGGTACGGATGCAACGGCCGCGCTCATAGGCACAAAGTTAGTCTGGTTTAACCGGCGGCCGTTAGAAAGCCAACTTTTTGACCGGGATAAATTGCGGCCGGGAAACCAATTTTCCGGCCCAGCCCTCCTGTTTCAATATGACACCACCATTATTGTGCCACCAGAATGGAAGGGGAAGGTAGATGCGAGGGGGAATTTGGTGTTGGAGTAGGCGGTTTTCAGTGTGCAGTTTACAGTGTGTAGTGGATGTGTCTAGGCGCTTAAAAACTACTTACGGTCATCGGAATGCAGACCACCAGTTTAAAGCCAGCATCAGGAGTGGTGGTGATCTGCATTTGTCCGTCCAGCAGGTGTACGCGCTCGCGGATGCCAATTAAGCCAAAACCGTCTTCCTCTACTGCGGCCGTACCCACCCCATTATCCGCCACAGTCAGGCACACCATCTCTCCATCATCGTAAGCCAACAAAATATCTACCCGTGAAGCGTGAGCATGTTTGCGAATATTGGTTAATCCTTCCTGAGCCACCCGGTAAAGAGCTAATTCCATTTTGGAATCTAATGGTTTCGGATCACCGGAAATGATGAAATGGGTGACGATGCCTGTGTTTTGGGTTTCGGCCGATAGTTTGTTGATTGCTTCCGACAGAGATTGGTTTTCCAATGGGGATTCACGCAGGGCGCTGATGGATTGGCGAATGGCAGCCAGACCATCTTGGGTGAGCTTTTGGGCTTTGTTAAGGGCATCTTCCGCTTTAGCAGGGTTGTTGGGCATGGTGATGCGGGCAGCTTCAATTTGCACATTGATGACGGTCAGATAATGGCCCAAATTGTCGTGAATTTCGCGGGCCAGCCGGTTGCGTTCTTTACTGGTAGCCAATTCTTCCGCCTGGGCGGCATATGCGGACAGATGGTGGTTGGCATTGTGCAGTTCGGTGGCTAACTGCTGAATTTGATGGCGGGCAACCGTTTCACGCAGGGCAATATAAGTAAACAAAACGGCGAAGGCCACAGCGGCCGCAATCTGGAATAATATCTGTACAGCCAGATAAGAGGGAATGCCTGCCAGGTAAATGAAATAGGTAGCGGCTAATAAACTGGTACAGACAACGGCCGTGCCCCAGCGTGATAAGACCAAACTCTGAGCAGTGGTAGGTAAGATAAGCATCCATAAGTTATTGTCCAGATCATCTATAAAAAGAAAAAGCAAGACAATGATTATGATTTGGATGACAAAATAAGCGGGCATGAACCAGGGCCGTTGATCTAACTGGCCATTAACAAACATCATGCCAGAGGTGCTAAGATAACTATAAAGGATGCCCAGCCCAACTATTAGAATAATTTTTCCGGGAGGAAGCTGATAAAAATCAGTGTCCAGAAGGAGGGGTAAATAGGCGATGGTTGTCAGGACAACAACGACGATATTTATCGTGCGATTGGTGAATCGTTCACGGGTCCGAATCTCGTGCATTATTTGCTGCTGGTCAGGACGGGGAGTTAACTGCTTCTGGGATTCCATTGGGGTTGGCCTTCATTCAATCTAATTTGTCCAAAAACGGTACCAGTCATGTGGCCGATAATGGTTAGCGCCTGTGGTTGGATCAGGCTGGTTAACAGGTGTTGGCGTGTTTGGGCAGCCAGGTTGCCGTTCATGTCAAAAATAGGCTGCCAGGTAGGTTCGGCCAACAAGATGGGGCTGAACAGTACGTCTCCCACCAGATAGATGTCGCTCTCGGCGGCCGTCAACCGAAAAGCGATATGTCCCGGTGTATGGCCGGGTGTGGCGATGACGTGGATGTTAGGAATGGGTTCGTCACCGGGAGTTAAGAGGGTGATACGGCCGTCCATCGCTTGCAAATGGGGTGTGGCTGGATTGGGCTTACGGGTATTGCTCCAAAACTCCATCTCTGTGGCAGCGATGTAGTAATGGGCGTTGTTGAAGGTTAACGGCCGTTTACCATTAACTTTCGGCGCAGTCCAACCAATGTGGTCGAGGTGTAGATGGGTAAACAGGACGTCGGTGATTTGATCGGGCGAATAACCGGCTTGTTGCAAACTTTCTAGCAAGCGGCCGCCCCAAAAGTGACCCATCTCTAAAGTGGCTTCATCTGGTCCCATGCCTGTATCCACTAAAATAAGCCGACGGCCGATTTCCAGAAGAAAAACGCCAACGGAGAGCAAGAGCTCCCCATCGTCACTGAGCAGGTGGGCATACGGCTGCCAATCTTGAGCAGTGATGGTGGGGAAGACGGCCGTCGGTCGCAGTCGTCCGCCACCATCTGGCAAATAAGTGATTTTGACATCGCCAATAGTGATTGATTCAAAAGGGGCTAATTGGGGCATCTGTTTTCTGTCCTGATAATAGAGATTAGGAGATTGAGAGATTGCATCGTAACCATTCACTCCCCCAAGGTGCCCGGCACTTATAAACGAGTGTGCTACTCCAGTAGACTTGGTAATGAAGTGCCGGGCACCTGAATGGTTACATTGTATCTCCTACAAGGTGCCCGGCACTTATAAACGAGTGTGCTAC
>JAAEOP010000637.1 GCA_024223125.1 Chloroflexota bacterium | reverse complement strand
GCGGGATCAATTCATCATCCACAAACGCCCGCATCGTCTTGAGGATGTTGTTTAGTTCAGGAGAGGTGTTAAACACTATTTTGCTCCATGTAATCGTGTTCCGTATCCCGTATTCCGTACACGGATAACGGAATACGGATAACGGAATACGGCTTACGAAATACCGCTACTAACCAACTGCCCGCCGTCAATCAGAAACGTGCTGCCGGTGGTGAAACTGGAAGCGCCAGAAGCCAGGTACAGGGCTATACCGGTTAGTTCTTCGGCCTGGGCCATGCGACCCTGAGGGATGATTTTCATGACCATCTCGTTGATTTGTTCATTGCCCCAGATTGCCTGGCTAAACCGGGTCTGCACAAAACCGGGGGCAATGGCGTTGACCTGGATATTGTCATCAGCCAGTTCAACGGCCAATACTTCGGTTAGCATGAGTACGGCCGCTTTACTGACACAGTAAACGCCCATCCCTGGCTGTGGTTTCTTACCCGCGATAGAGGCCATATTGATGATTTTGCCGCCGCCGCGCTGCTGCATACTGGGAACACACGCTTTAGCCACTTGAAAATACCCTTTGACATTGACATCATAAATCTTGTCCCATTGACTCTCCTCCGAAGTGAGCAAGGGGCCAAAGTGGGGATTGGTTCCGGCGTTATTGACAACAATATCAATGCCGCCATACGCTTCTGTGGCTTGCTGCACCAGGGTATTTACCGCTTCCTCGCTGCCGGTGTGGGCGGCAATGGGCAGCGCTTCCCCCCCATTGCTGCGAATGATTTCGGCTACGGCGTCTAGCCCGGCTTGCTTGCGGCTGGCCAGAACGATTTTGGCGCCGGCGGCCGCATACACCCCCGCAATCGCCTGCCCAATCCCCCGCGACGCCCCGGTAATCAGGGCCACTTTTCCCGTTAAATCAAAATCTGGTTGACTCATGTTGTCTCCTTGTAAATAGTGGATGGCGGTTGCGCGCTATCTCGCCCCGCCTCCGGAAAATCATCAGAGGCTCATAGTTTTTCGCCGCAGTGGACGCAGAAATGGGTTGTCTGATCTGTTGCAATATGTTCATGGCCGCAGGCGGGGCAATGTTTGATATGCTGCCCATTGTAGCCGCAGCCAGGGCAAAAGTCGTAATCTTCGTTTAGCCCACGCCCGCATTGGGGACAATGGGCATGGAAGGAAACGGGTTGTGCCGGCAAGGGCGATAGTGGTTTTGGGGTTGGCGCAGACATTTCTTCAACGATGATTTCGGGTTCTTCATCTTGTGCTGGCAAGGGCGATGGTGGTTTTGGGGTTGGCGCAGACATTTCTTCAACGATAATTTTGGGTTCTTCATCTTCTTGTTCCGGTTCTATGTTGGCGGGTAACGGCCGTCTGGCATAAGCCATCATCCAACCTGCCACCAACAAGAAGCCGCCTCCTGTCAATAACAAACTGCGCCAGGGCGTCAACATCCCTAACGATACCACACCAAGTAAGACAAATAGCAGCCAACTGACCCAGTAGACAGCTTGCGATGTATGTGTTATCTGTTTTACAAAGAAGATAAGCAGACCAGCTACAGTGATAACAGCCAAAATGGCGGCAAGGATCGGCCCAACCACACCGCTAAGGAAGGTGAGCAGCGGATAAAAAAGAATGAAGCCTAAGCCCAACAGCAGGTAGCTGGGCGAGGATAATTGAATGTGATACCAGGGGAAAACGACGGCCGTTGATACCAAAAAGAGAATAAGCAGTAGTATCGCCAGGTTGCTCATTGCCCGGAAGTCATCCTGCAAAGTGGCGATGCGTTGTGTAAAGCTCAAACGCTGTGGCAGTGTCAGGTGGATATCACGGTTGGCAACGAGATTATCGTACTGCCAGATCAAAGTTTCGCCAGGAGTAGTTTCGGAAATAGAAACGGCCGTTGTTGGCAAGGAATTGCGGGGCACGTCACTGCCCGTTAATCCGACGATTGTTAGCTCGATATTCAGCTCATTGGTGCGGCGAGTCTGGTTGAGGCCATAGACAAAGCTGTTGGCTCCGTCAGCCCGGTAATGAATGGTAATGTTGTATGCTTCTCCGGGCAAAAGGGTGGTCAACCATCTAATACTTTGCGATGAATATTGCACGTTGTCTGGCTCTTGATCATCTACCAGGAATCTGACCCCGTTGAGTGTTTCCAGGTTGTCGGGGAAGGGGAAAATGAGTTCGAGGGTGGTGGAAACGGCCGTTGTTGCATGTTCAAAATGATAAGAACTCTCGAAATCCAGATCATACAGCGTCACACTAACCCCATCCTGCTCCTCGAAACGGGCCTGTAGTATAGCCCGCACCTCATTCTGCCACGAGGTGAAATTGGCCGTCACCGGAGCGACTGATCCGTCTACTTCGTTATATCCTAACTGGCCATGGTAAAAATTGGTCGTCAAGGCTTGTTGGTTAATGACGCGCCCCCGATTGTAGCTCAAGAAATCAGACTGTTCGGCCGTAAAAACTTGTGATTCTAAAGTGTTGACGGTGAAGAGAAAGAAAAGCAGCGCTGCCACTAAGCCAATCCCCAACATACCGCTTAACAAAACACTGGCTCGTTTGTTCAAATTCATAATGATCATCTCCATATTCGATCAACACCTTCGCCAAAAATAGACAAAAGAGTCTTGGTAGATTAGATGTAACCATTTACCCTCTCACTTGTTTCGAGAATTGGAGTTCCCGAACCAGGCACCCTCCGAACGATTACGATTAGACTTGTCAGGACAATACCCAATTTATAAACCGGTGTGTAGATTCTGGCAATTTTGGATGGCGGAATTTATTACGTCATTGTGACAAATGGTGTAATTAATTCCGCTATCCGACCAAATGCTGCGGTTTTTAGCGGCGAAATGGCGTACAATATTTCTATGATTATTTACAGAGCTTATCTCGAACAAAATCAGAATGGGCAGGTGATAGCCCACGTTTTATCCGTACCGGGTTGTTTTGGCAGCGGGGTTTCGGAAACGGCCGCGCTCACGGCCGTCACCCAAACTCTCCAAACAATGTGTAACGAAAGCGGCGAAATTGAGGTTGTTGTGGCGGAACGGATGGGGAAAGAGCCGTTGTTCACCCCCGAACG
>JAAEOP010000636.1 GCA_024223125.1 Chloroflexota bacterium | reverse complement strand
TCTGGCCTTATGATTTTTGTCAACCGTCTATGTGTCTTCTGTCACTATAGGTAGAACAATCTCCCCCCTACGATCCTAAGTATTGTAACTTTCTAAAATTGAGGAGTGAACATCCTCAGATGCCCGTCCGCATTTGAGAATACGGACTCCTCAAAATCACAAAGTTGAGATACTGGCAGTTATTGGAAACGAAAAAATGGGAGATTGATTATGACTGTAGCAACAAAACAAGTTAATGAGACATTGAGCAGGCAAAAAAATGGACATGCGTCTCAAGTTGTAAAGTATGTCTACCTTTTTAGTGAAGTTGAACAAGCGGAAGCATATGTGGACGGCAAATGGGAAAAAGTTCGCGGTTTATTGGGAGGTAAGGGGGCAAATCTGGCCGATATGACCCGTTTAGGCGTACCCGTTCCGCACGGGTTCACAGTTACGACGGAAGCGTGCAATGCGTATCTGGCCGCTGGCAAACAGTTGCCCGAAGGGTTGTGGGCACAAGAAGTGGAAGCCATTAAAGTTGTTGAGGATTTGAACGGTCGTAGCTTTAGCGACCTGCACCAACCGCTGCTGGTTTCTTGCCGTTCAGGAGCTAAGTTCTCGATGCCCGGCATGATGGACACTGTGCTCAATATTGGTATGAATGACGCTGTGGCTGCGAAAATGGTGGAACGGACTGGCCCTCGCTTTGTCTATGATTTGTACCGTCGCCTGATTCAAATGTTTGGCAGTGTGGTGATGGGTGTGCCGGATGAAGTGTTTGAGCATGTCATCAGCAAAAAACGCCAGGAAGCGGGCGTTCAGTCAGATGCGGAATTAACGGCCGAAGATTGGATGTCAGTCACGCGCCGGTTCAAAGAAATTTACAAGACATTTACCCGTGAAGCGTTCCCTCAGGATCCGTATGAACAATTGAAGAAAGCGACAGAAGCGGTTTTCAAATCCTGGAATGGAAAACGGGCGATTGATTACCGTAACGCGGCCGGGATAGCGCATGATTTGGGCACGGCCGTGAATATCCAAACTATGGTCTACGGTAACTTCAGCGACGATTCTGGAACTGGCGTCGCCATGTCCCGCAATGCCTCGACCGGTGAAAAAGAAATGGAAGGCGACTTCCTCATGAATGCTCAGGGCGAAGATGTGGTGGCTGGTATTCGCATTACTCAGCCTATCAGCGACCTCAAACGAAATATGCCCCAGATTTATGCCGAGTTTGAAGAGATTTCTCAAAAGCTGGAAAAACATTATCGCAATATGCAGGATATGGAATTCACCATTGATAGGGGCAAATTGTGGCTGTTGCAAACACGAGATGGCAAGCGCACGGCCCAGGCGGAGGTGCGTATTGCTGTAGATATGGTTGAAGAAGGTCTTATTACCAAAGAAGAAGCGGTACGACGAGTACAACCGGCGCAGGTAGATTTCTTCCTGCATCCGCAATTGGACGCGGCCGTTATAAAAGAAAGCAGCCCCATTGCCGAAGGGTTAAACGTTTCTCCTGGCGCGGCCGTAGGTATGGTCACTTTTGATGCCGATACGGCCGAACTCTGGGCTAAGGAAGAGGGCAAGCAAGTGATTATGGTGCGCCCGGAAACCAAACCGGATGATGTGCATGGCATGTTGGCGGCCGAAGGGATTTTAACCAGTCGTGGCGGCCGTACCAGTCATGCCGCTTTGGTAGCTCGTCAGTTTGGTAAACCGGCCATTGTCGGCGTTAGTGAACTGGAACTTGACCTGGTCGGCCGCCAAATGATTATTGATGAAGAACTGGTTATCGGAGAGGGCGAATGGATCTCGTTAGATGGTACACAAGGGTTGGTTTACCAGGGAAAAATGCCCACCGTCGTCCCCGATATTAAAAACCCCTATCTGCTCAAACTACTCGGTTGGGCTGATGGAATCCGTAAACTGGGTGTTTGGGCCAATGCAGATTACCCGCGTGATGCTGAACGCGCCCGCGAATATGGCGCTGAAGGAATTGGCCTGTGCCGCACGGAGCATATGTTCTTTGAAGCGGAACGGATGCCCATCGTACAAAAGATGATCATGGCGAAGTATGCCGTAGACCGCAAAGATGCTTTAGATATGCTGCTGCCGCTGCAACGGGGTGACTTTGAAGGATTGTTCCGGGCTATGGATGGCCAGCCGGTAATCATTCGTCTGATTGACCCACCGTTGCATGAATTCTTGCCCGCTTTTGAAGATCTGGTACAGGATTTGGCTGACCTGAAAGTACGCACGCAGCATTACCACACCCTCAGCGAAATTGATGCGGCGTTGGCTGAAATTCGGGTGAAGCATGATTATCTGGAACGGGTAGAAGCGCTGCGAGAGCAGAACCCGATGCTGGGCACGCGCGGTGTGCGCCTGGGTATCCTCATCCCCGAACTGACGCAGATGCAGGTACGGGCTATTTTTGAAGCGGCTTGTATATGCGCCAAAGATGGCGTTGATGTTCACCCTGAGGTGATGATTCCGTTGATATCGCATGTGAATGAGCTGCGTGTACAACAAATGGCGTTAGAGGAAGTGGCTAAAGAGGTGATGGAGGAGCAAGGGATTGAGATTAGCTATAAGTTTGGCACAATGATTGAGATTCCACGAGCGGCGCTAACGGCCGCTGAAATTGCTGGCGTGGCCCAGTTTTTCTCCTTTGGCACAAATGATCTGACCCAGACGACGTTTGGTATCTCTCGTGATGACGCTGAATCTGGCTTTTTGATGGAGTATCAGCAGCGTGGCATTTTGAAGGAGAATCCATTTGCTTCGATTGATGTGGATGGTGTGGGCCGGTTGATGGAGATTGCGGTGAGAGACGGCCGTGCCGCCCGCCCTGGTCTGGAAGTAGGTATTTGTGGCGAGCATGGCGGCGATCCGAAAAGCATTGCGCTGTGTCATAAGTTGAATTTGAACTATGTTTCCTGCTCGCCGTTCCGGGTACCGATTGCCCGGTTGGCTGCGGCTCATGCTGCTTTGAATGATGCCTAAATATTGAGCTAAGAAATCCGATTTCTCAAAGAAATCGGATTTCTAAATGCAAAAGTCAAAAGCCCTAACTGTTTTAGCAGTTGGGGCTTTTTTTTGTGCAATTTCTTTTGGTATCCTAAATTACTTGCCATTTGCAAACTTGCAACTTCCCCTACAGTGCATATGCAGAATAGGCAGCATATGCAGTTTATGCAGGATATGACAGGTGTCATGCCGTTGGCTAATGAATGTCACTTACACGGCCGTCACTCTCCGATTAAAATGCACTTTATAACGTGAAACATTTCACAAAGAGGGAATTTGAGATGCCCGAGATGCTTACAGCCAAAGATGTACAATCACTTTTACAGGTAGACCGTTCAACTGTTTACCGCATGGCTGAAGCGCAACGATTGCCGGCCGTTAAGGTGGGACGGCAGTGGCGTTTTCCCGCCGACCAGATTCAAAATTGGTTGGTAAAACAGGCCAATCCGCTGGCGCTGATGCCGGATGTAACGGAAAACAGCCGTGTCTCACCTTTACCCCTGATCGAAGAACTACCCTTGACCTGTGTGCAGCTTATTCAAGATACATTTGCCGATTCGATGGGCATTATGATGATAATGGCGGATATGAACGGCCGTCCGGTAACAGAAGTGAGCAATTCGTGCGGCTTGTTTTCAGCCACCATGCCTCAGGCGATGGATAAATGTACCCAGCAATGGCAGCAGATGGCAACTACCATTGATTTGGAGCCCAAATATATTGTGAGCCATTTACAACTGCTGTGTACACGGGGGCTTATTCGGCAAGGTACGCAGCTTAGAGGAATGGTGTTTGCCGGGGGCATTGCTCCCCAAAATTGGCCGCCAACACCAGAAACAATTCAAAAAATCGCTGCTGATTTGAGTGTGCCGACGGCCGTTGTCGCTGACCATATTACCGAAGTTTATTATCTGGACTCTGACCAACAAAACCATATTTTATCACTTGTTCAGCGGGTGGCTGATATTGTTTCCCACATACTTAACGAGCGCCGGCAGCTTTTAAGCAAATTAGAAGCGATTGCCGATTTAACGACTGTTACCAATTAATCTAATCCAGCGCAAACTACAGTTTGCGTATCGAATTGGTTGTTTGATTTACGAGGAGTAACCCATTATGAAAAAATTATTGATTCTAGGTGCGGGTACGGCCGGCACAATGGTTGCCAACAAACTCACACATGTTCTTAATCGGAACGAATGGAAAATCACCATTATTGACCAGGATGAAACCCATTATTACCAACCCGGTTTTTTGTTCATCCCCTTTGGCATTTATGGTGAGAACGATGTGATCAAACCTAAGCGAGATTATATTCCGCCTGGTGTAGAAATGATTGTGTCTCCGATTGAGTTGATTGAGCCAGATCAGAATCAGGTTCGGATTGTTAAGGATAATCGTATTCTGCCCTATGATTTTCTTATTATTGCTACCGGAACCCAGCCCTGCCCCGAAGAAACACCTGGTTTAAAAGGGCCGGAATGGCGTGAATCTATTCACGATTTTTATACTTATGAAGGAGCCAAAGCACTGGCAAAGAAGCTACGTACCTGGCAGGGGGGTGAACTGGTTGTCAGTATTATGGAGCTGCCTTACAAGTGTCCAGTGGCTCCTTTGGAATTTATCTTCCTGGCCGATTGGTATTTTCATCAACGGCAAATGCGTGACCGGGTGAACCTGACGCTGGTAACACCACTGTCGGGCGCTTTCACGAAGCCACGCGCTACTCAATTGTTGGGCAATACATTAGATGAAAAGGGGATCAATCTGGTAACAGATTTTTACCCAGAGCGCATTGAGCCTGAAGATAAGCGGCTGATTTCTTATGATGAAGTTGAAGTGCCTTACGATTTGCTGGTTGCTGTGCCAGTGAATATGGGGGCAGAGGTTATCGGCCGTTCTGGGTTAGGCGATGAATTGAATCATGTACGGGTAGATAAGCATACATTCCTCTCTCATAAGCACGATAACATTTTTGCCCTCGGCGATGCTGCCAATCTGCCAACGTCTAAGGCTGGCTCGGTGGCTCACTTTGCTGCGGAAGCGTTTGTAGAGAATTTCTTGCGCTATATAGATGGGCAAGAAATGCTGCCGACATTTGATGGACATGCCAACTGTTTTATTGAATCTGGTTTTGGCAAGGGGATTTTGATTGATTTTAATTATGACGTGGAACCGCTGCCGGGTAAATTCCCGCTGCCAGGTATTGGCCCTTTCTCTTTGCTGCAAGAATCGGAAATGAATCATTGGGGCAAGATGATGTTCCGGTGGATGTATTGGAATATTTTGCTGAAGGGTAAAGAGATGCCCATTACCTCGCAGATGACGATGGCTGGTAAGTGGAGCTGATGTCAGAGGCAATTTTCTGACAGGAGAATGGTTCATGGAACAACAATTGATTGAACTCAACAGAAAGATTGACCAGCTGACGGAACAGGTTGCTTATCTGGCTGAAGATGCGTATGAACAACGCCGCCGCCGCCAGGAATGGGATGATCTAAAGAATGATTTGACGCCGGTGATGGGTGAGGTTTACCGGCTTTCGGTGGAGCAGTTGGATGAGGTGGAGCAGTATGTGCAATTGGAAGATGGGCTGCGCTTGCTCAAACGTCTTATGCGTAATACCCGTAATCTGGAACAACTGCTGGATCAGATGGAGAGTTTGGCTGACTTTAGCTATGACGTTAGCCCGCTGTCTCAAGAGGCGTTTTTAGCTGTGATGAGCCGCCTGAATGAGATGGAGCAGAAAGGGTATTTTACTCTTTTGCGCGGGGGTATGGAGATTTTTGATGAGATTGTAACTTCGTTTACGGCCGAAGATGTCAAACAGCTAGGTGAAAATATTGTTTTGATTTTGCAAACGGTGAAGCAAATGACTCAGCCGGAACTTATGCGGATGATGCAGCATACGGCCGTTGTCATGCGCGAAGAAGAACCGTTAGAAGATATATCTATGTTTGCCATTTTAAGGCAATTGAATGATCCGTCTGTGAAACGCGGCCTGGCGAAAACATTAACTGTATTAAAAACTGTATCTGATAATTAGGTAATCATTCAGACCTGCGAGGTTTCAAGCGACCTGTGGTCGCCAACCTCGCAGGTCTCCAAATTAGAGCAAATTAGGAGACACATATCATGTCAGTAAAAGAGATTGCAGGAAAACCAATTGAATTTGATGAGGATGGATTTATGGCGAATGCTGACCAATGGAATCAGGATGTAGCCAATACGTTGGCCGGAGAGATTGGTATTAACCCGCTGACCGATAGACATTGGCAGGTTATTGATTTCTGCCGTTCGGATTTTGTTGATCAGGGTGATGCCCCTTCTCTGCGGCGTATTACCAAAGTGGGCGGCGTTCCGACTAAAGAATTGTATAAATTGTTCCCGAAGAAACCGGCGAAGAAAGTTGCTTATGTTTCCGGTTTGAAGAAACCGTCGGGTTGTATTTAATTGGTGGATGGTGGCTGGTGGTTTGTACTATCCACTAACAACCAGCCACTATTTACAAGGAGTTAAAATCATGTTTGAGGATGATAGTGACCGAAAAATGTGTATTATTTGCTCGAAGGGAACGCTGGATATGGCTTACCCTGGGCTGGTGTTAGCCAATGCTGCCTTGATGGAAGGCATTGATGTAACCTTATTCTTCACCTTTTGGGGGTTAGACATTATCAACAAGAAGAAGATGAATAATCTGAAATTTGTGCCGGTAGGTAATCCCAGCATGGGTATTCCGACGATGGTGGGCGGACTGCCAGGCATGACGAACATGGCCACATCCATGATGAAAAAGGAAATTGCCAAACTGGATTTCCCGGAGGTGGACGAATTTTTAGAGACGATCTGTGACGCGGGCGGGAAGATGTATGCTTGCCGGATGTCGGTAGATATGTTTGACGATATGCACATGATGGTTGAAGATGATATTTATGAGGGTGTGGAAGCTGTTGTAGGCGCGACTGATTTTATGGAGATGAGTGAGGACGCACAGATTATTTTTATTTAGTGATAAGTGTGTACGTGATAAGTTGATTGTAAAATGCCCGGCAGCAATACCGGGTGTTTTGTTTTGGGGGTGGGGGAATTCGTAAACGGCCGTACTCTGAATTAGAATAATGGGATGACGACGACTCGCATTTTGCTTTTGACGACGGCTCATTCTTACCGGGCGAAATCATTTATGGCGGCGGCCGAACGGTTGGGAATTGAGGTGGTGTTAGCGGTAGACTTACCGCCGGAATTAGCTGCCACTGCTGGCGCGGTGTTAGGGATTGAATTTAGATGGCCGGAAACGGCCGTGCCCATGATTTTGGATTATGCGGCTGCACGGCCGTTGTCGGCAATTATTCCGGTAGATGACAGTGGAGTGTTGTTGGCGGCGCAGGCGTCGGCTGCTTTGGGATTGGCGCACAATCAACCTGTGGCTGCGGAAGCGGCGCGTGACAAGCTGATAATGCGGCAGCTTTTGCGTGATGGCGGTGTGCCTGTGCCTGCTTTCCAGGCGTTTTCGGCAGCGGACGGGATGGAAAGGGTGACGGCCGCTGTTCATGATCAAATTGGCTATCCCTGTGTGGTAAAGCCGCGCACGTTAAATGGCAGCCGGGGGGTGATTCGGGCTAATGATGAGGTGGAATTGACGGCCGTTGTCGGCCGGGTTAAACATCTCATCTACTCTATTGGCACCCCGGGCTTTTTAATAGAGCAGTTTATGCCCGGTTTTGAAGTGGCGTTGGAGGGTGTACTGGTAGACGGCCGTTTGCAGCCCTTAGCTATATTTGACAAACCAGACTCGTTGGACGGCCCTTATTTTGAAGAAACGATTTACGTTACCCCTTCATGTTTACCCCAAGCCCAGCAAGATGAGATTGTACAGATGGCGGAACGAGGAGCTAGAGCGCTTGGTTTGCAGACTGGGTCGGTTCACGCAGAATTACGGGTAAATGGGGCAGGGGTGTGGATTGTGGAGGTTAACGGCCGTTCCATCGGCGGCCTTTGCTCCCAAACCTTACGCTTTGATATGGAGATGGATGGGCACAGAGTTTCGCTGGAGGAGTTGATTTTGCGGCAGGCGGTGGGACTGGATGTCAGCCATTTGCAGCGCGAACAAAAAGCGAGCGGCGTTATGATGATACCGGTTCCGCAGGCTGGCATTTTGCGTGGCTTTGATGGTGTGGAACAGGGGGAACATCTGCAGGGTATTGATGAGATTAAAATCACAACGCCGCTCAATTATCGTTTACGGCCGTTGCCAGAAGGAGACAGCTATTTGGGGTTTATCTTTGCTGCGGGAGAAACGCCGGCCGAGGTTGAGGCTGCTTTACGGCAGGCGCATCAATGCTTGTCTTTCAAGATTGATGAAGAATTGCCCGTGATTCAATAAGTGTAGAGGTTCCACCTTTTCAAAAGGTGGAACCTCAGTTAAATCAGGATGGCCAATCAGTATCCAGACGGGAACAGGCTTCTACCAGTTCGATGGCTGCTTTGGGTGTTTTCATTACTTTTACCATCGGCCCTTTCATTTTGAGTTTGCCAGTCATTAAACCGCGGATGGGGTCAGTCTTTTTACCGACGACACTTTTCCAGGTTTTAATGGGGGCACGAAGTTCAAATGCCGGCGATTTGGCGCCGGCATCATCAACTTTGAAGGCGTCCCGGCATTTGCCATGCCATAAGTCCATGTAAAGATAAGTTTCTTCGGCCATGCCATCTCCCTGGTTGATAACGAAATAAAAATCTCCTTCCCACTTTTTAGCAGCCGAAGCGTACCCAGGACTGTTGTTTAATTCTACCATTAATGCTTTTACCCATTCATCGGTTCCGAAAAGTATACTCATTGTTTCCTCCATAAATTATTCGCTAATTGCAGTGGCAGACGCCAGCCAGATTATTTATAAAGATAGCACAACCGTTTTTTTTTGCCAATCTGGACGATGTCATTTGACGGCCGTCAGGCGGTGCATGGCAGTGATTAGACCCAGGACAATCCATAGGATGAGATGGGGTTTAGAACCTGGGGCAATGGCGTCTGCCAGACCGAAGAAATGGAAGGCGGCTACACTGCCTAAAGCGCCAATGGCATACGGCCGTAATCGTTCGTTCTGCCGAGCCACTATCCAGCCTAGAACGATAGCCAGCCCAATGATGCCTAAATAGACAATTAAACCTGGAATGCCCACATCGAGGGCGGTTTGAAGAAAAATGTTATGGGCGTGGGCAATATCGTAATCGGGGGCGACGTTGAGGGGATAAAGACGACGGACGACCTGGCGAAAGCTACCTAGTCCGGTACCGGTAAAGGGGAAATCAGCAGCGGCCGTTACTCCCCAGCGCCACACTTCTTGCCGGAAACCGATAGAACTGAAATTACCGACGGCCGTTTCTTGCACCGGGTCTGTCCAAAAACTTTGTAATCGGTCTGGACCAATCCACACTAGTCCAGCGAATCCTATGAAAAGGAACAACCCGAATGCGATCCAGATATAGCGGTACATTTGTTGTTGGCGGGAGAGTACCAGACCCCATAATCCCAAAACAGAGAGCAGGCTCAGAGCAAAGGCCAGCCAGCCGGTACGTGATTGGGTGAGGGTAAGCAGGCCAATGACGAAAATGACTAAGAGACTCCAGCCAAACCAGCGCCATTTTGACGGCCGTGTTACCCATAACCCAATCCAGATTGATAGTACAAAGGGAATGAAATACAGCAACGTTCCCGCTAGCTGGTTGGCGTGGACGCCTAAGGTTGATGTGCCGGGCAGAATAATAAGACTCTGGGGGAATACGGCCGTGATGCTGCTGAGAAGTGAGATTTTACTGAGCCAATTGACGTTCACACTACCCAGGGAAATAAAAAGAATGCCCAGCAAACCCAAAGTGACTAAAGCGACCGACAATAATCGGTG
>JAAEOP010000635.1 GCA_024223125.1 Chloroflexota bacterium | reverse complement strand
TTTCAGCTTTTTCGTCTAAAAACAGCCCAAACAGAGAATTTTTGGCTGTAAAGTCATATTTTAGCCCTTTTCAGACTTTGTGAACGTAAAAATCCACCTAGTTCATCAAGGACACTGAGGGTCAATACCCATAATTCAGGTAGAAAAAGTAACTTCCACAATTGGTTACAAAAAATCGGGTTTTTACGCTGTACAAACGAGATTCTCCCGTAAAAATTGGAAGCTACTTTTAGCGGTCAAAAACTCGGTTTTTAAGGTTCTATGTAAATAGTAATTGGGACATGTGTAAGTCAATAACCAGATGAAGAAAACCAATTACTAATAACCAATTACTAATAACTAAAATGCAACGAATAGAACGAGACCTGAACCGTTTTCGCCGGATTGTGCGAGGACAAATCAAAGAAAATCTGCGCAAGTATATGTCGCAAGGGGAGATGATTGGGCGACAGGGCAAGCATTTGGTGAGCATCCCTCTGCCCCAAATCGACATCCCTCGTTTTCGATATGGCGCCAAAGAGTCGGGGGGCGTAGGCCAAGGTGAGGGCGAGGTTGGCGATGCTATTGCTCAAGGTGATCCGCAAGAGGGTCAAGGCCAGGCCGGCAGCGACCCCGGCGAACACATTCTTGAAGTCGATATTACGCTGGAAGAGTTGGCTCAAATTCTGGCTGAAGAGCTGGAATTGCCCCGGATTGAACCCAAAGGCAAGAAAAATATCGTCAGCGAAAAGGTTAAATATAACCGCATCCGGCGGGTGGGACCGGACAGCCTGCGCCACTTCAAACGAACGTATAAAGAAGCATTACGTCGACAAATTGGCAGTGGCGAGTATAGTCCCACCGCTCCGGTAATTGTGCCCATCCATGAAGATATGCGTTACCGCTCCTGGAGCGAAACGCCTGCGCCGGAGAGCAATGCCATCATTCTTTATATGATGGACGTCTCCGGCTCGATGGGCAATGAGCAGAAATCGTTGGTTCGCAGCACGGCCTTTTGGATTGAAACGTGGCTGCGCAGCCAGTACAAGCAGATTGATATCTGTTACATTGTCCACGATGCGGCCGCCAAAGAAGTCGACAAGGAAACCTTTTATCACGTCCGCGAAGCGGGAGGAACCCGTATTAGCAGCGCCTACAAACTTTGCAACAAAATCATCGATGAACGTTATCCGCCTGATGAATGGAATATCTATCCCTTCCATTTTAGCGATGGCGATAATTGGGGCGACGGTGATTCTACTGAATGTGTTGATTTGCTGAAGTCGGAGTTGTTGCCTAAAAGCAACCTGTTTAGTTACGGGCAGGTGCGGAGCGCGTACGGATCCGGCAGATTTTTGAAGGACCTCAAGCAGAACTTTGATAACGAGGAAACCCTGGCGGTTAGCGCCATTAACTCACCGGATGAAATTTATGATGCAATTAAGGCATTTTTGGGGAAAGGTAGGTAACTCAAGTTGCTATCGTGCCAACTGATGACGGGAAAAATCAACCATTCGCTGCCAAATATAGCGGAAGTAGGGAGTAGGGAGCAAGAAGTAAGGAAGGCCCCTAATCCCTACTTCATACTCCCTACTCCCCGGTTTGGACACAAAGGTGGCAACTTGAATTAGGTAAGGTACTAGTACACCTCGGCGGAAGTCTTTCAGTAGTTATTATGTCTACCTTATTGCTCCAAGCGGTTCCGTGAACCGCGTCTTTGGCGGCCAAAATCGCCGGTTCACGGAACCGGCTAGAGCGAAAACTAGGATTTAGGCCAAGCAGTACTAGCAAGGCAATGACCGATGAAAAAAACTCAGCTTACGCCCGAACTACATAAAGCATGGAAAGAAATTGAAGCATTTGCTCAAGGATACGGATTAGACTTTTTCCCCATTATTTTTGAGGTACTCGATTACAAAACTTTGTATGAGGTTGCAGCCCTGGGTGGCTTTCCGGTGCGCTATCCCCATTGGCGCTTTGGAATGGAGTACAACCAGTTGTCTAAGGGCTACACCTACGGCTTGAGCGTTATTTACGAGATGGTCATCAATACCTTCCCCTCCTACGCCTATTTGCTGGAAGGCAACGAGCTGGTCACCCAAAAGATGGTCATGGCCCACGTGACGGCCCATGTTGATTTTTTCAAGAACAATATGTGGTTTGCCCATACTAATCGCAAAATGTTGGATGAAATGGCTAATCACGCCAGCCGCATCCAACACTTGGTTAACCGCTATGGGTACGAGCAGATTGAGGATTTTATTGATGTTTGTCTCTCGCTGGATAATCTGATTGATTATCACGCGCCCTACATCAAGCGCCCCACCAAGGCCAGGGCCGAGCCTTCAATTGTGGCAAATACGGATGAACGGCCCACTGTCGAGGGGCTAAAAGTCGACCGGCCGTACATGCAAAATTACATCAACCCGCCGGAGTTTTTGGAACAACAGCGCCGGAAAATTATCGAAGAAGAAAACAAAGCCCGGCGCTTTCCTGAAAATCCGCAGAAAGATGTGTTGCTTTTCCTGCTTAATTACGCGCCGTTGGAGCGCTGGCAACACACTATTCTGGAGATTATTCGAGA
>JAAEOP010000634.1 GCA_024223125.1 Chloroflexota bacterium | reverse complement strand
CCGCCAACCCGTCAGCTTTTGGCGGGCAATGTGGACTCAATTTCACGGCGCGGTGAAGGAGGTTGGGCTGTCTGTGGAAGGGTCGGCCGCTGCGCCAGATGAAGCCCGCGACCTGTTCGACGAAGTGGACGAGGCCATAGACATTTTGCTGGAAGAAAGCGACTGTCAACGCCTTTTTTTCCTGATTGATGATTTTGATTTGCTGTTTCAAGGGGTGGGCAAAAAAATCAGCGGACAGGATTTAGATTGGCTGCGTTCATTGGCAACCCGTTACAGTGATTCATTGGCCTTTGTCATGAGCAGCAGCGAAGCGTTGGTCACATTGACGCAGCGGTTTTTGTATCGAGACACGGCCGATGCTCGCGTCTCCCCTTTTGAAAATATGCTCCATAATCGATCATTGATCCTTTTAACCCGTTCTGAAGCGGAACAGTTATGCCGGGACACGGCCGTAGCCGAACAACAACCGCCACTCGCCCAGGCTGACCTGGACTTTTTACTGGCCGAAACGGGGCGACATCCGGCTTTACTCAAAATTGGTTTGCGCTACTTTTTTGAAGCCCGCCAATATGAAACCGGGGACGCCCTTTACCAGGATGTGCGCGGCGATGTGCGGCTGGATGAGCATGTACATTCCCTAAGCCGCCAGCTTTGGGAACGGCGTGAACCGGAGGCGCAGGCCGTTCTGGCAACCCTGGCTGACCAACAATCCCCTGATATAGACTCCATCCTGTTGACACAGCTTAAAAAGCGGTTGGGGTTGGTGGAAATGCGGGACGGCAGTTTAACTATTTTTGCCGATGCAGTCGCTTACTGGCTAACTCGGCAAGAACAGTCGGACGGCCGTGAAAGCGCCCCCACGCCCCCTGAGCCGATCAATGAATTGACCTATCTGCCTAAACAACGACTGGTTTATCTGGATGAACGGGAGGTCAAGTTGACGCCGTTAGAGGGGCGGCTGTTGGCTTATTTTCTGGCCCATAAAAATGAAGTTCGCACTGTTGAAGATTTGTTGAACAATGTTTGGGGGCCAGGCAAAACAAACTCCGTCGTAGAAAAAGCAGTCAACCGGCTGCGGACCAAAATTGAATATGATCCGGCCCGTCCTCGCTTCATTTTATCGGCGCGGGGCGAAGGGTATTTATTGCGACTGGATTAAGGATCTGAATTTCAAACAATTGGTGCCCCAACGCCTGTTTTAGACGGCCGCGACAAAATCACCGACGCCCTCAAATATGTCCAGCGCTTAAACTAATGCAACTTGCAGTCGTTTTCCTAAAGCAAATGCCGCTTTTTCAAGTGTTGTGAGTGTTGCTGATTTGTTACTGGGATCAAGTAATCTACCCACAGCGGCACGACTCGTTTGCATTCGGCGAGCCATTTCTGCCTTTGACAAATCCTGTTCATCCATTAACTGAGATATTTGATAGGCGATGACTCGTTTGATACCGATTGCTTCCGCTTCAGCTAGAAACCCTTCTTCGTCCAGAAAATCATCCAGCGTATTACCTAAATGTTGTTCGTTCATATTGTCCCTCTCAATACTTTGAGGCGTTGTTTTGCCAGACTTAAATCACGGGGCGGTGTCTTCTGAGATTTTTTGATGAAACCATGCAGCAAAACCATTTTGTCTTCGTCAACTGTAAAAATGACACGAGCAATGCGATTATCTAACTTCGAGCGAACCTCCCATATCGTCGTCCACAAGCGAAATGTATCAAAAATGATACATCATGAAAAAATGAGCGAGGAAAGTTAAAAGCGTATCAAGTGTTGGGCAGGACCACTGTCGGGTTGACCAGTGAGGTCATAGGTCATGGCGCCGTCTATGCGAATGGGAACCAGTTCACTTATGGGCAGTTCGCCAGGGACGAAAACCATGCCGTCAATTTCGGGAGCGTCGCGATAGGTACGGCCGACACTCACATCATCCCCCGTCCCTTCAATGAGAACGGGCAGGACGCGCCCCACCTGGGCCTGATTTTTCGCCAGAGAGATCGCTTGTTGCAATTCCATCAATTCATCACGGCGAGCTTCTTTTACTTCTTCGGGAACTTGCCAGGCGACGGCCGCCGAAGGCGTAGAAGCTTCATAAGAGTAAGTAAAGGCCCCAATACGGTCAAACTTCAGATCGCGTACAAACTGTTTTAAGCCTTCAAACTCTTCATCCGTTTCGCCAGGGTAGCCAACGATGAAGGTGGTACGGATGGCAATGTCAGGCATGGCAGTACGCAGTTTTTCCACCGTTTTGTACACCCACTCAATGTTAGCCGGGCGGCGCATCCGTTTGAGTGTTTCCCGGTGGCCGTGCTGCAAGGGGATGTCCAGGTAATTAACAATTTGAGGTGTGGCAGCCATCGTCTCAATCAGTTCATCAGTGACGTAGCCGGGGTAGGCATACATGAGACGAATCCAGGGAATGTCGGGGGCGGCCTGAGCAAGTTGGCGCAGCAGGTAGCTGGTTCCGTTTTTCAAACCTAAATCATGGCCGTAGTCGGTGCTGTCCTGGGCGATGAGAATCAATTCTTGCAGTCCGGCATCTTGCAAGGCCACAGCTTCAGCCAAAATGGAATCTACCGGACGGCTGACATGCGTTCCTTTGATTTGGGGGATAGCGCAGAAGGCACACGGCCGTCTACAGCCATCTGATATTTTTAGATAGGCGCTGGTTCCGTGGACGGCCGTTCGCAACACCCCTCGTTCATCTAACCCCACCGTCGTCGCTTCTTTTGGCAAATGGTAGAGCGGTTCAGGATGTTTGCGGCGGCGCAGTCGGCGGATAAAGGGCACAATATCCATCCAGCGGCGCGTACCGATAACGCCGTCAATATCGGGAACCCAGGTCACCACTTCATCCCCATACCGCTGCGCCATACAGCCAGCGGCAATAAGAAGCTGATTTTTCTGCTTCAAGCCAGCCAGTTCTTGCAAAGCGCCAATAGATTCCTGCCGCGCTCCTTCAATAAAGCCACAAGTATTCACAATGAGAACGCTGGCGTCATCAGGATCATCTACACCGCCAAACCCAGCTTTATGCAGCAGAGCGGCCATACTTTCCGAATCAACACTGTTTTTACTACAGCCTAAACTAAGCAAATAAAATTGTTTCTTCTGTTTTTGTTTACTCATGGGATTGATAATCGATGGTCAGTAGTCAGTAATCGGATACTACTTACCGTTTACTGAACACAGCATACTGCACACTGATCACTGAGTCGTTGTCCACGTTTCTTCCACATTCTGGCCCCGTTCTCCCAAGCGGCCCAGTGGCGTGTCGTTGATAGTGACATCCACGCCGATGGCGTTGCCAGTCAGGATTGTGGCTTCGTCCTCCGCTTCCCATTGGAATTCGTCGCCGGGGCGGGCAATGCCGCTGAAAACAACATCGCCGTCAATCGTCACTTCCATCCAGGCCCGTTCATGGACAATCACATCCAACAATATCTGCTCCATGGTGGCCGGCAGTGGCGGGCGGGTGGGCAAAGGAGTCGCTTCCAATTCATCCTCAAAATTGTTACGGGTGGTGGACGTAAAAAAGCCAGTGGGTTGTAGTTCCGGTGTGGGGGGCACGGCTGTCACATCTTCCTGGTTGAGTAAATTTTGCACCGCGTCTTGAATATCTTCGGTTAACTGTTCAGAGCCATCTCCACTGCCGGTTAGCATGGGCCAAAAACGCTGTCCGGCCAAATAGATCATGCCAATGAGGGCGGCAATAATAACCAGGCGTAGTACCGTTTCTGAACTGTTACTATCACGACGGCCGTAACCAGCATCTACTTCCATGTTGACCGGATCAAAAAAATATTGGTCGGTGGGCGGCTCTTTCAAGGCCGGGCCAACCGGTTCCTGATCAATGAGAAGGTCTGGCTGCTTGGGTTTTTGGGATTGGCTGTATTCAAAGCGGTCCAGCAGCGGCTGAGGATCTAGTCCCAGGTAGCGAGCATAATTGCGTAAAAAGCCGCGGGTGTGGACGGGTGTGGGTAAACGGCCGTAATCCCCCATTTCCAGCGCTTCCAAATAACGAGTGCTGATGCGGGTTTCTTCCTGAACTTCTTGTAACGTTAACCCTTTTGTTTCCCGCGCTTCACGCAGGATATGGCCTAATTCGTCCATAATCACCACAAAGCGGGACGATCAGTCGCCCCGCTTTGTGAAACATTTGTGAGAAAGTCAGACTCTGTTGATTGATTGCAGCTTTGCGGCCGAATAAGAGAGATCAGCCGACTGCTTCAGCAACTTCTTCTTCCGCTTCTTCCTCAATCTCAACGGCCAGATCTTCATCCACTACGGCTACAATGTCTGGTATCTCTACCTCTTCTTCTTCCTCGGACTCAATGACAACAATTAATTCAGGTTGGAAGTCGCCACTCAAGCGTACCAAAACGTTGTGTTCGCCCAATTGGCGCAGCGGTTCAACCCCAACTTTACGGCGGTCAATTTCCGTGCCCAGGCTTTCGTTGAGGGCATCGGCAATCATGGCGGTCGTAACAGAACCATAAAGTTTACCCGTTTCCCCGGCGCGAGCCTGAAAAGTTAACCGTACTTCCCTAATTTGGGCGGACAAAGCTTCATACTCAGCCCGTTGTTCGGCACGGCGAGCTTCTGCCTTTTTCTGCCAACTTTCGGCTTGTTTCATTGTGCCCGGCGTAGCCACAACAGCCATACCATTGGGAATCAAAAAATTACGGCCGTAACCATTTGAAACCGCATATACTTCACCAGCAAATCCAATATTCTCTACATCTTCTTTTAACAGCACTTTCATAGCTGAATCAACTCCATTTCATTTATTTTACAGCAGATGATAGTATCAAAGGGAAGGAATTTTGACAACCTGAAATTGGGAATATTAACAGAGGGGTAGAAATAGATACACGGATGATACGGATTGGACAGATACTTCGGCACACTCAGCACAAGTTTTCACGGATTTTTCAAGCAATATAAATTCAAAATATGAATGGTAGGGAAAAGAAACTTGACTTTTATTTTTTTGGGCTTAAAATTTTGGAAAATTTGGTAATTTTGGAATTTTTGACAAATTAGATATGAAATTAACCCGTAGACAAGAAGAGTTTATAAAAAAAATGTTGGAATTGGGCCAGGAAATGGACGGCCCCATTCATTATTCTGTCCTGGCCAAACATTTAGGTGTCAGCCCCTTTACGGCTTATGACATGCTGCGCTTGTTAGAAGAAAAAGGGCTGGTCACATCACAATACCAGCTTCCCGCAGGCAAATCTGGCCCGGGTCGAGCTGAACGTCTTTTTTACCCGACTCAAACTGCTTTAGAGTGGCAGCGTCAATTTGCCCAAACTTCTACTGAAGCCTTAACTTTGGAAGGTGAGGCATTTGGACAATTTATGCTGAACAAGATAGAAAGCGGCGAGATTCTCGATGGGGGTGTCGGTTTGGAGATGCTAACCCGCATTCCTTCACATGATTCAAGACAGATCAGTTATTGCATGGAGGTGATGACCGTGGTGGCTTTAAGACTGCAACGTTATGCCGGGTATAAATTGGTAACAACTTATCTACCCACCATGTTGCCTGATACTGCCCCACCGACAAAAGCGAATCTGTGCTTGTTAGGTGGATTTTCCTTTGGCATTTTGGCCGAAGAGGAATCTGAGGATCAGGAGTGGACGCGAATGTTGTTTGAGCATGTGCAACAATATTTGGATTTTGTGATGATGCTCGCGCCAGAAGAACGCCAACCGTTGGGGGATTATCTGGCGAATGTGTTTACAGCTTTAGAATAGAGAGATTAGCCAATGATTGATACGGAGCAACATGTGGGCTTGACTACGGCCGTAAGCCCACACCCAGCTAACAACCAATTCAGCCCCCCATCAGGGAAGCAAATTATCCAGTTACAGGATGTAACCAAAATTTACAAAACGGGGTCTGGCGATTTTACCGCCCTCAAGAACATCAGCCTGGATATTTACCGGGGAGAGTTTTTGGGGATTATGGGCAAATCGGGCGCCGGTAAAACGACGCTGCTGAATATGATTGCTGGCATTAGTGAAATTACATCGGGGGAGGTACTGTTTTATCCACCAGACGCGGACGCCAGCAACGGCCGTGCCCCTCGCCACATCAACAAACTCAAAGAAGATGACCTGGCTGTATGGCGCGGGCACAACCTGGGTGTCATTTACCAATCCTTTGAGCTATTGCCCCAGCTAGACCTGGTGACAAATATCATGCTGCCTGTAGATTTTGCCGGACGTTACCAGACAAAGATTAGCAAGAAGCGGGCGTTAGAGTTATTAGAGATTGTGGAACTAACACCCCACGCCTACAAACTGCCAGCCCATATTTCTGGCGGACAAATGCAGCGGGTAGCCATCGCTCGCGCCCTGGTCAATGAGCCCGCCATTCTTATTGCCGATGAGCCGACTGGCAGCCTGGATACAGTCACGTCCGAAACAATCTTCAAGATTTTTGAAAAGCTGGTAGCTCAGGGTAAAACAATTATCATGGTGTCCCATGATATGAATCTAGCTTCCCGCTTTACACGCCGTTTGTATATTTCCGATGGGGCGATAGTGGATGAGATTCCCCTGGAACAGCCAAATGGGCAAACAGAACAGCCGTCACATACGGCCAGGCCAGAAACAAACACTGCTTTGAAAACGGCCGCAACTCCTCCCACCCAATCCCCAACATCACCCCAATCTGCAGCCACTTTTTACAAGGGCAAAGGGATGGGAAAGACGGCCGTTAACCAAAACCAACCAGCCATCCACTTACAAAAAGTGGTCAAAACATACGTCAATGCCGCCGGCAAATTCACCGCTCTAAAAGGGATTGATTTACAGCTTAATTACGGCCAATTTGTTTCCATTGTGGGCAAATCGGGCAGCGGCAAATCCACCTTGCTCAATATGCTCACCGGCATTGACCATCCCACCTCTGGCGATGTGATCATCGGCGGTGATAATATTTACAAGATGAGCGAAAGTCAGCGGGCTAAATGGCGCGGCCGTAACATGGGCATCGTCTTCCAATTCTTCCAACTATTACCAACCTTGTCCCTGCTAGAAAACGTGATGCTGCCTATGGATTACAGCAATATGTACTCGGCCAGCGAACGGCCGCAGCGAGCGTTAGAACTGCTTAAAATGGTAGGATTGGAAGATCACATCTACGATTTACCGCTGTCAGTTTCCAACGGGCAGCAGCAAAGCGCCGCCATTGCTCGTTCTATGGCTACCGACCCCCCCATCATCGTGGCCGACGAACCGACCGGCAATCTGGACTCGCGTTCAGCCAATAACATCTATCGTGTGTTTCAAGAGCTGGCCGACCGAGGGAAAACCATCCTCATTGTCACCCATGACCCTTCGTTAACCAGCCGCACCGATCAAACTGTCATCATTTCTGATGGAGAGATTATTGACAAGACGGTCGCCCGTGCGCTGCCGTTACTAGACCATCCCCTGATGCTTCACGCCACCCGTCAGGCAGAAAGACGTACAGTGCCCTCAGGAGAAACCATTGTACGCCAAGGGGAACCGGTCTCCCATTTTTATATGGTGGTGGAGGGGGCCGTGAACATTATCATTCAGCGAAATAATCAAGAGGCGAGTGTCGCTCGCCTGGGGCCAGGCCAATTCTTTGGCGAAGTAGAGTTGCTGGCTGATCGGCAGTCTATTGCCAGCGTCCATGCCGCAGAAGGTCAACCGGTAGAACTGGCGCTGCTGCCCAAAAATTTATTCCACAAGCTAATAGAACAATCGCCACCCACGGAAGCGGAAATACAGCATGTGGCTGAAGCACGTCAGGCCGAAAATCTAAGTCATGGAGAAAGGATGAAGGTATGAAACGATTATTAACATTTTTACGGCCGCGCTGGCGCAAAGTAATGGCCGATTTATGGGACAGTAAAACACGCACCATCTTAGTGGTGGCCTCTATTGCCGTGGGGGTATTTGCTATTGGGGCCATTGTCACCGCCTTTGTCATTATGAGTGAGGAAATTGACCACAGTTACATCACGGTGAATCCGGCCAATATTGGGGTGGCTACACGGCCGTTTGGCGATGAACTGGTCAGCTCGATAGAAAAAGAACCAGAACTGGCCGACGTAGAAGGACAATACCTGGGCAATTTTCGGGTTAGCAAAGATGGAGAAACATGGGAAACCTTCACTTTGGTCGCCAAAGATGATTACGATAACCAGATCATCAACAAAGTGCAACTGCTAGAAGGCAGTTGGCTTCAAGATGATCGCCAAATCATGATCGGGTATGACACCATGCGCGACCCCGGATTTCGGGTAGGGGATGTCGCTTACATTGAAGTAGCAAACGGCAACATACGGGAAATACCTGTGGTGGGGCTTATCCGCGATCAATCAACGGCCGGTGATTTTACAGCTCTTAACAGAGGCTACATTTCCATGGACATGTTGAACTGGCTGGGAGAACCGGAACAGTTCAACCGCCTCTTTGCTACCGTGGCCGAAAACAAAGGGGATGCGGATGTTATTGAAGAGATGGCTACGGCCATTGAAGACAAAATGCAACGGGGCGGTCTGCCTGTGTTCCAAACCATCCGAATAGAAACGGATGAACACCCGATGGGGTCTATCATCTTAGCGCTGTTGGGCGTGTTGGGAGCCTTAGGCATATTGGTGATGCTGCTCAGTAGTTCGCTGATTGTAAACACCCTGAATGCGCTGCTGGCCCAACATTTGCGGCAGATTGGGGTGATGAAGCTGATCGGCGGCCGCAGCGCTCAAATCTCTCTCATGTATATTTTGCTCATCCTCGCTTATGGTCTCATTGCCCTCCTCATTTCAGTTCCTTTGGGGGCGTTGGCCGGCTATGGCTTATCCGCCTTTATTGCCGATTTTATGAGCGCAAATTTATCACCATTCCGCATTGTGCCGGTAGCAATTGTGATACAAATAGCCATTGCTTTTATTGTGCCTCTGGCAGCTGGTTTTTTTCCAGTGAATCGTGGCTCGAAGATTAAAGTGCGCCGGGCCATTAGCAATGATAGCCTGGCTGACCAGAGTGCCAACTCGGCATTTTTAGATGGGTTGGGACGGTGGATGAAATGGGTGTCACGGCCGTTGCTCCTCTCCATTCGTAATACATTCCGGCGTAAGGGACGACTGGCACTGACTCTATTTACCCTCACCATGGCCGGCGCTATCTTTATCGCAGTCTTCAATGTGCGTGATTCTATGGATGACTTCATGGATATGTTGAGCCAACATTTTTTGGCTGACATTACCTTAACTTTTGACCAACCTTATCGTGACGCCAAAGTAGAACAATCCATTTACCAACTGTCTGGCGTGTCTCATGTGGAAGGGTGGCTGGCCGCAACCGGCGATATTATGGACAGTGATGATAACGCCGAAGAATCTATTGCCATCATCGCCCCGCCCGTAAAAACAGAATTATTAGATCCAGACATGGTCGCCGGCCGTTGGCTGCAACCGAGCGACCACAAAGGCATCGTTCTGGCCGACACCATCTGGGACGACTATCCCGATTTACAACCAGGCGACACCATACCCTTACAAATCCAGGACGGCCGCACTGAGGAGTGGGAAGTCCTCGGTATGTTTCGTTTCATCGGTATGGTTGGCGTTAACTTCGCCTATACAGATTACGATACCATGGCCGACATATTAGGGTCACCAGGACAATCCTTCTCCTATCGAGTCGTCAGCACAGATCAGACATTAAAAGGACAACAACT
>JAAEOP010000633.1 GCA_024223125.1 Chloroflexota bacterium | reverse complement strand
CGGATACCTTGCAACTGCAAGTAGCGGTTGCGACCAATGAGATGGATGAGATATTTGCCCAGCGCGGACTGGCGATTGACTTGACTGAGGGCGACGGCTTCTTCGCCGCCGACAACGACTTGCGCGCCTGCTTCGGCGTACACGGTGATTTTGTCACGCCCGGTTTTGTCGCCATCTACTTTATCTTGTCCAACGACATCGCCGTCAGCGTCAATGGCGCCGCTGTTGGCAATACTCCCCACGCTGCCGCCGCCCAAATCGATGGCGCCAGATGGGGGTGCGGGCGTTTCGACGGCTGGTTTGCCTAAAGCGGCTTGTAATTGACGTTGGCGTTGGCTGATTTCGGCTAGCTCGGCTTCCAGTTTAGCTCGATCTGATTGCTCGTCCATTGTTTTGTTCCTGTTATTTCTACGGTAGACGTTGACAGGGTTAATGATACAGCAAGTTTAATCAACCTGCTTATTTGCGTTTTGTGCAGGGGCTGGCCATGGTTTAAGTCTGGCGTTTAGGGCCGTTACCATAAGTGTTAACTTAAGCGAAGACCTCGCAGGTTTTAACGCAAAACCTCAGAGGGGCGTAGATCATTTTGGAAACCTGCGAGGTCTTAAGTTAACGACAATGGGGCCGTTACTATTGAATAAGCGTATCGACGGTCTCCCGCCAACCATTGGCAAAGGCAACCTCGTGCGCCTGCTCATCGAAGCGGGTCGGCTCAACAAACATCATATCGGCAAAATCAAGTTGAGTGGCGGCCTGGCGACTATCGAAATCGCCAACGGCCCAACAAAATCGCTTTGTTCTCACAACCAACCGGCAATATCTTCCCAAAGCTCTGGCATTTCTAGCAAATCCGCGAATTGGATAACCCAATCATGGACACGTTCTCTAGCGTCCAGGTCTTCCGTGAATCGAGCCTGACCCAAGAGGCTAACCGCAATTCCCCCGATAACAACCCCTTTATGCTCAAAACGAGATAAGAGCCTTCCCCAAGCTTCAAGGGGATCGTGAAACAAATTATTTGATTCAGTTGGAGACATATTCTGACTTTAACCTGGCCCACAGCAAAAAGATTGCCATTTCACCATCATCATTTTCCTGTGTGATGCCCAAACGAAGCGCACGCTGTTTGATGGCGTTAAGTTTACGCCAATTGTCAGCGGGAGTAGCTGATCGCAGTTCCTTCCGCTTGATTTCCGCAACAGCTTGCCAACGTTTTTTGTATGCTTGGGCATCTAATGCTTCCATATGTTAATTATAACATGTTTCATTCTGAGCGGCGGTCTGGCGACCATCGAAATCGCCGACGGCCGTTCCTCCCGGCTAGCCCACCTGTTAGACGGCCGTTTCCTCGAAACACGCCACATCCGCGTCTGGCAGCAAGCGAGGGGCGACAGCCAGCCCCACTTTGCCCAACTGCGCCGCTGATTGAAGAACGTATCCACCTCATCCAGCCGCCACACGACTACTATCCTGATCTTTCTATTATTCGTCACCCGCTGCGAGAACGGCCGATAGCTACAACTACAGCCACATTAGCCGACGAACCCCATCTCATTAAAGCGTTAGAAAGCGAGTTTAGAGAACTGTATATCGAAATCGTGTATCTACCTACTGGCGATGTGGTCACGACGATTGAGTTACTCAGCCCCATTAATAAAACAGGGAAGGGTCAGGAGCGTTACTTGCAAAAACAGCAACAGATTTTGAATGCAGAAACCAGTCTGGTAGAAATTGACCTGCTGCGGGCCGGTAAACATACAGTGGCTGTTCCAGAGAGAAGGGTGAAAGAAGTAAAGGGATTGCGCTACATTGTCAGCGTCAGACGCGCCGGACAGTATGGACAATATGAAGTCTACTTTGTCCCCCTGGATTCCCGTCTGCCGCGCTGTAACATTCCTCTCTGTGCGCCGGACGAAGATGCTGTGATGGATTTACCGGCCGTTTTTAACCGTACCTATGATGTGAGCGGCTACGAGGATTTCATTGATTACTGCGAACGGCCGCCGGCCCCACCATTGAACAATGAAGAGACCGTCTGGTTGGAAGCACTATTGCAGGAGAAGAGATTACGGGCAACCAAACAGTAAGTAGTATTCAGTTCCCCCAATTACGGCCGTTTTCATTCCACCTTTCACTAACTTTCGCTATAATGCAGTTGTAAACGAATTCGGAGGATTGAGAATGAGCGACGCGCACCCCATTATTGGCTGGGAATCAGAAGACCCCATCCCCAACGGCCGTCAGTTAAACGACTATTTACATGTTCAGAACGGCCGTCTCCACCTACACACCCTTGACTTGACTACACTTTTTACCGAGGAGACGCCAGCAGAACGGCCGCTGCCCAGCCCCCTAGAAATTGTCTACCTGCCCCTCATTCGCCGAAAAATTCAAGCCATGAACCAGGTCTTCGCCGAGGTTATCGCCGAAACTGGCTACGGTGGACAATTCCATTACACCTACGCCTCCAAAGCTAACGCGGCCGAAGAAGTGATCCGTACCACCCTCGGCGTCGGGGCGCACCATGAAATGTCCTCCACTGTAGACGTAGACATCGCCAAAATCATGATTCGTCGCGGTCTGCTGACGCCGGAGCAAATGATTGTTTGCAATGGTTTCAAAACGGCCGGTTCCCAATATGCGGCCAACATCATCCAACTACGCCAGCTTCACAAGAACCTCATTCCCGTCATCGAAGATTTGGGGGAACTGTCCCCCTTCATTAGTTCCAGCCATCGTTTTGACCTGGGGCTGCGGATGAAAAGCTACGGTCACAACAAGTCTGAGAGCGAAATGCTGCAAGCCAATTCCCGTTTTGGTCTGAGTATGGATGATATCTGGAAAGCGGCCGACTACATTGCCGCCGCCCCCAATCTCAACCTGATCATGTACCACAATATGGTCGGCAGCCAGATTACGGATCCGCAAGATTTCCTGGACCGGCTCAAACCGGGCCTTGAGATTTATGCCCGCCTGCGCCAGCGGCATCACAACTTACGAATCTTCAATTTTGGCGGTGGAATGCCTGTGGCCATGACGCTCGATTTTGATTTTGATTACCACCAATTTATCCGCCTGCTGCTGACAACGCTACAAGAGATGTGCCGTCGTTACAATGTGCCGCCGCCAGATGTGATGGGTGAATTCGGCCGTTATACTACAACCGAACACGGCGCCCATCTCTTCCGTATTATCACCGCTAAAGAGAACGATTCCAAACTACCCTGGTACATCATTGATGGCTCGATTATGAGTTCCTTCCCCGACAGTTGGGCATTGTCCGAGCATTTCATCGTCCTGCCGCTCAACCATCTGGACAAACCGTTTCAGCAAGTGCAGTTAGGCGGCATCACCTGTGACAGTGATGATGTCTACCCGCCCAAACCAAGCCACTCCCCACTATATCTGCCCATAGACACGGATGAATTGTACATTGGCTTTTTCAGCATTGGAGCTTATCAGGAGATGTTGGGCGGGGTCAAGGGCAGCAAACATTGTGTTTTGCCAGAGGCATATGAATTGGTGATAGATGAAGGGGACAACGGCCGTCTCCAATTCCAAATCCTACACGGCCAAACCCCAGATGACGTGTTGCGCAATCTGGGTTACAGTTTATAGCCTGTCTCAGGCAAGCAACTTTTAACAATTTCACTACGTAGATTATTTTGTAAAAAATAATGAATAATGAATTGAGAATAATGAATAATGAAGCATCGTCATTCACAATCATTCACAATTAATTGTTCATTATTCATTATTTCTCTAGGAGCAGCCCATGAACATGGACAGAACTCGTATCATTTTTGTCGTCATTATTGGCCTTGCCTTGCTCGTCGTCTGCGGCGGGGTGTTTTACGGCATTATTAATAATTTGAGTGGGGATGGGACGGTGGAAATTACGGCCGTGCCCGGAACCACCCCAATCGCCCAAAATGGCAACGGGAACGAACAGGTTTTCACCAACCTCGATTCCCCCGAACCCATCTGGGG
>JAAEOP010000632.1 GCA_024223125.1 Chloroflexota bacterium | reverse complement strand
TAAAATTTGCAATGGCTGGATCGGAGCAACCACGCCAAACATCAACGCCAGCAAAATGACGCCCGCTTCCGCTATATTCGTCGGCAGCGTCCAGGTAATAAATTTGACAATATTATCGTAAACGCCGCGCCCCTCTTCGATAGCATCCCGAATGGTGGTGAAGGCGTCATCTGTTAAGATCATGTCGGCCGCTTCTTTAGACACTTCTGTCCCCGTAATGCCCATGGCCACCCCAATATCAGCCTGACGCAGGGCGGGCGCATCATTCACGCCGTCGCCTGTCATAGCCACGACGTGCCCTTTCGATTGCAAGGCTTCTACCAAACGCAGCTTTTGTTCGGGAGCCACACGGGCAAAGACATGGGTTCTTACGGCCGTGTCTGCAAATTCCTCTCCGTCCAATTCGCCCAGGTCGTGGCCACTGATGGAATGAATTGCATACGGGACACCCAAAAGTTTAGCGACATCCACTGCCCAACCCCGCACAAGCTGGTCGGCAATGGCTGTGGCCGTCTCTACATGATCTCCCGTAATCATTTTGACGCGAATACCCGCTTTGTAACAATCATGAAATGCCTGGTCAATACCCGGTCGGGGTGGATCAATCATCGCTTGCAAACCGAGGAAGGTTAAACCGCCAGCCACATCTTCATGGGTTACGGCCGTCTTTCCAACCGGCATCTCCTTACTGGCAAAGGCCAACACCCGCAGCCCCCCGCCAGCCATCTCCGAAATATCTGCCTGCACCGCCTCAGGATTCAGGGAGATCGCTTGCATATTTTCATCAAAGGCAGATTCACAGCGAGGCAAAAGGCTTTCTACCGACCCCTTGATATAAACAATCGGTGGCTTGTTTTCGCCACGGCCGTGCAAAGTTGCCATGTACATATAATCAGACTCAAAGGGGATGGCATCCAGGCGCGGCATTTCTTGAAGCAGTACGGCCGTTGTCAAGTTCGCCTTGTTCGCCGACGTAATTAAGGCTCCTTCAGTGGGATCGCCTTCCACCCGCAGCCCTTCTGCAGCTTCATTCAGAACAGAATCATTACAAAGCAGACCGGCTTTTAGAATTTCAGCCAGCATTGGGCTGGCTTGCGGGTCAATGTCT
>JAAEOP010000631.1 GCA_024223125.1 Chloroflexota bacterium | reverse complement strand
GGAAGAACACCGTTTTCAAGAACTAGCCAGCAGTGTTCCTCCCTATCCGTGTAAAACTCGTCGGTTTAAGGCGAAGCTTCGCTATACGGTTACCAAACGGACCAAAAATACCAATCTGCTGCCTGGTTTGGTTAACAATTATTTGTGCAGGCAGCCAAGCCGCCACTCACGGCCGTCACGTCCCAACAACTCATCCCCTTCTACCGGCCCCCAACTGCCTGGTTCGTAGGGTGACATGGGGGGAGCGTCTGCGGCCGTTTCCCACCCCTGAATGATCGGGTCCATCAAGCGCCAGGAAGCTTCAATGCCATCGCTGCGAGTAAAAAGGGCAGCATCCCCCCGAATGGCATCCAGCAGCAGCCGCTCATACGCATCCGGCAATGAACTCTCCTTGAACGAGGAACTGTAATGAAACTCCATATCCACCGGATCCGTCATCGCTGAATCTGGTACCTTAGCTTCAAAACGGAGATGGATCCCTTCATCCGGCTGTATGCAAATGGAGAGAATGTTGGAGGTGAAATCATCGTCGCAAATATCAGCAAACATGATGTGGGGCGGCTTTTTGAAGACGATGACAATTTCTGTAATTTTCTGGGCCAACGCTTTACCTGATCGCAAATAAAAGGGCACGCCCTGCCAACGCCAATTATCTACATTCAGCTTCAAAGCAGCATAGGTTGGCGTGGGCGAATTTGGGGCCACCCCGTCTGCCTGCCGGTAGCCAACATATTGGGCGCGGACGGTATCTGAAAGGGACAACGGCCGTACAGCCTGGAACAACTTCACTTTTTCATTACGCACTGCGTCGGCCGCAAAGGAAGCCGGCGGTTCCATAGCTACCAGAGACAACAACTGCATCAAATGGTTTTGGAACATATCGCGCATCACGCCAGCCTTATCATAATAACCGGCGCGATGGCCGACATCCACACTTTCCGTTACTGTAATTTGCACATTGTCAATATAATTCCGGTTCCAGATTGGCTCAAAAATCGTGTTGGCAAAACGGAAATAATGGATGTTTTGGGCTGTCTCTTTACCCAAATAATGGTCAATGCGGTACACCTGCTGCTCGGCAAAAATTCCGTGAATGGCTTCATTCAACTCATGCGCCGATTGCAGATTTCGGCCGAATGGTTTTTCTACCACTATCCGCCGCCAACCATAGGCCTCGTTTACCATCCCGGCGGCGCCCAAATTTTGGATAACGGGCACAAAAAAGCCGGGCGCCGTGGCCAGATAATAGAGCCGATCAGCCAGCCCATTTTCTACCGCTTTCAGAACGTCGTGCAATTTGGGAAAATCTTCGGCTTCATCCAAATTCCCCCGAAAATAGGAGATACGGGACACAAATGCCGGCCATTTTTCAGCGTCAAAAGAGTCGGCCGCAAATTCGTGCATCCCCTCTTCTAGCAACGCGCGGAAATGGTCGTCGTCCCACGGCCGTCGCGCAAAACCGACAATATGAAACGCCTCCGGCAGCCGCTCTTTACAGTAAGAATTAAATAACGCCGGAATCAACTTCCGCCGCGTCAAATCCCCCGATGCGCCGAAGATGATGATGGTGACTGGTTTAGACATGCTTTATTCCTTTAGTGGCAAGTGTACAAGTGATAAGTTTGCAAGTCTGCAAGTGGCAAGTCTGCAAGTAATCTCCCATCTGCACACCTGCAAACTTGCATACTTGCATACTTGCATACTTGCATACTTGCATACTTGCATACTTCCTCACGCATTGTACGTACCTGACGTCACATCGCCGCCTTCGCCGGTCCAATTGGTGTGGAAGAATTGGCCGCGAGGATGATCCACACGTTCATAGGTGTGCGCTCCGAAGTAGTCTCGTT
>JAAEOP010000630.1 GCA_024223125.1 Chloroflexota bacterium | reverse complement strand
CCGTATCCACCCGCACCTACACCATCACTTTGCATAACAGCACACTTGCCCCCACAAACCAGGTACAAATGGTCAATACCCTGCCGCCTGAATTAACTATCCTACCGGGCAGTGTCACAGGCAACGCGGCGTATGATTCTGGCAGCCACCAACTGATCTGGCAGGGGACGCTTGCCAGCGACGAGATTCACCAAATTGTCTACCAGGCTGCGCCCGTTCCAGGTTTAAGTTCCGGCACGGCCGTCACCAACCAGCTTACTATCCATTATGACCGACACGATTTTACCTTTGACCGCTCGGCCGTCTACTGGATTGACGCCCCCGACCTGACAACTTCTGCGATTACGGCCGTGCCCAACGCAGCCCTATCTACCAACACAATTACATTTAGCCTGCGCCTGGAAAACAGCGGTCTGACCGCCACAAACCATATTTCCACTATCCTTCATTTGCCGCAAGATTTGGATGTACTTTCGCCCACGCTCAGCTATTCGGGGGGGACAGGCTGGTTAAACGGCCGTCGCCTGCATTGGCAAGGGGATCTCCTCCCCGGTGAAGCCATCACCCTTAGCCTGCAAACAAATCGAGAAGAAGCGTTTTATGATGTCTGGCTGCCGGTCGCGGCCGTTGTTCAAGATGGCGTCACCGGCGTCACCCTCATTGAGCAAATTCTATACCTGCCCGCCCACAAATATTACTTTCCAGCATTTTTTCAAAATTAGAAGATTAAGAGATGACGAGATTGGAGATTACGAATTTCCTAATCTCCAATCTCTCTTACAAAATGCACATCCCCATCCGCCTCATGGGTAGACGTGAAGCCATTGCGGATGTAAAAGGCTTTGGCGTCTTCCCAGGAGACGGTCGTTTCCAGGACAATTAGATTGTAGTTTCGTTGTTGGGCCTGTTGGATGAGAGCCTGAAGAAGAGCGCGCCCAACACCCTGCCGTCGCTCAGATTTAGCCACCGACATACGGACAATCCGCCCCACCCCTGCCCCTTCCGAGATGAGCGCTCCCGTACCCACAAGTTCATCTTTTTGGCAGGCAACCAGAAAAACAGCGGCCGCATAGCTAACGGCAATATCATCCAAATCAGGGTTCAAGCTGGAATCCAGCCCACCCCAATGCTCTGCCAACCCTTCCAGAATGAGAGTCTTGGCGGCAGATTGATCTTGGGGGGTAAACGGTCGTATTGTCAACATTTTTCCGTGTCCAGTTTTCAGTGTGCAGTCTTCAGTGGTCCGTTCTCACCAGCAACGGGACACCGAAAACTGATTGCTGAAAACTGCCTCCCCCTAATTGTCCCCCAAAGTGAAATAGCCTACAATAGTCATATCTTTATGGATAGGAACTCGGAGCCAAAATAATCGTATCCCCAGACACAGTTTTAAGAAAGTGGAGGTTTCTCATGAAACGGATTTCGTTAATGATAGTGACAGGTCTGCCCCTGTTAGGCTTATGGTTGCTGCTGGGCGTTCTGGCTGAAGATGTGCATGCGGCCGACATCAGCGGAGACATTACAACCGATACCACCTGGACGGCCGTTAACAGCCCCTACGTCATAACCGGAGCAGTCAGACTGCTGGCCGGGGTCATGTTGACGGTAGAAGCGGGCGTAGAAGTTCAGGCGCAAAACAACAGTGGCCTGATCATTCAGGGACACTTGCAAACGTTGGGGTCACCCACCCAGCCGGTTACATTCACCTCGGTCACTCAAACCGGCCCTGGAGATTGGTACTGGATTGAGGTAGCAAGTACAGGTTCAATTAGCATGACGGGTACGGCCGTGCAGTACGCTACAACAGGTCTGATCATAGACGGCCCAAATAATAATCACATCAGCCTAAAAGATAGTCTCATACAATACAACCAAACAGCAATGATCGTTGATGCCCAAAGCCTACACCGTCTACAAATGGACAATGTAACCTTCCAAAACAACACTGTAAATCGTATTTTCATTGAAACCATATACCCCGACAATGATGCTTTGACCGAAAATGTGACATTGTCTCCTCAACCTGGGCTAGAAGGATATGAAATATCTGGGT
>JAAEOP010000629.1 GCA_024223125.1 Chloroflexota bacterium | reverse complement strand
TGGCAATTGTGTATGAAGACTTATTGGAATTGACAAACTGTATTTGCCTTAGGAATGGGGATTTATTTAATCCCCAAACTTTAATCTGTCATACCCGCGAAGGCGGGTATCCACTCCTCAGAAAAGATGGATTCCTGCCTTCACAGGAATGACAACTTTCGGGTTTTATTTAATCCTCATTCCTTAGCAACGGCCGTTTCCCCACCACCTCTCCCCCAAAAAAGGACGAGTTGCCAATGAGCAGAGGACTCTTATTGGTTGATAACGGATACGGCCGTTATCCCTTCATGTCCTTGTGTACTGTGCTTGTTTAAGAATCAGATTTACTTTAGGCTTTTTCAAAAATTAAATGATCCTACCCGTTTTGAAAAAGCCTCCAGCCAATTCCCGAAATGGCATCAATTCGGGATCATTATTTTCTGGAATTGGCCTTAAGCGGCTACACAACGGTTCCCAAACACCTTATTCACCACACCAATTAACTCATCTGGTGTAAATGGCTTTGGTAAAGAAGCATCTGACATCCCCCTTAAACCAGACACAATAGGATTGTTGTCAGCGCCACTGGAAATAGCAATAATGGGGATTGATTGGGTATCTTTTTCTGACTGGAGTTGTTGTGCCAGTTCAAGCCCATTCATGATAGGCATTTCAGCATCCAATAAAATCAGGTCTGGCCGTTCTGTTTCTACCAAAGCCAGCCCTTCGGCCCCATCAGCAGCTTCCAAAATCCTGGCTCTATCAAAATTCAAAGATAATAAGTCTGATATGACCATGCGGATAGCAGCGTTGTCATCTACAACTAAAACGGTGTTCATCTCTCTCTCCTTCTGTGTACGGAACCTAGCTGCACACTACTCCTGACCCCAGTTGATACTTGATAGTTTGCTTGCAGTATTGAAGCATCTACACAGAATTAAAGCAGAAATTATGGCCGTTGCCTGTTAGAAATTCAGCATAATCATCGAAACAATTCCGACAGAATTTTTGTAAGGATCATACGCAATCATCGTAAACTATTTCACAGCCGCTATCAAGTGTTGTCCAACACCTGCCTCAGCAGTGGCGCAATTTGGTGAACAGCCTGGCCACGGTGGCTGATTTTATGTTTCACTTCTGATTCTAATTGAGCCATTGTACGGCCGAATTGGGGCAGAAAAAATACCGGATCATAGCCAAAACCTTTGTTGCCTAACGGCCGTTCCGCAATCCGCCCCTCACACACCCCTTCCGCTTCGCCCAGTATCATGCCATCTGGCGCTGCGAACACAATGACACAACAAAATCGGGCTGTTCTTTCCGCCTCCACAACTCCGGCCATATATTGCAGCAGCAGTTGATACCGTTCAGCATGGGTCAGCCCCTCGCCCCCATACCGCGCTGTGTGGACGCCAGGGGCGCCGGCCAACGCATCTACTTCTAAGCCAGAATCATCGGCCAATGTAAACAGTCCCGTTTCCCTGGCATAGGCCCGCGCTTTTAAGATAGCATTATCCCGAAAGGTACGGCCGTTTTCCACCACATCCATCGTCACCCCTATATCCTTCAAACCCAACCACTCCAACTGCAAATCCCGCATCATGTCGGCAAATTCAGCCACTTTCCCCTGATTACTTGTCGCTACCAACAACTTATCAATCATCTTACTTTCCGTTTCTTTTTACATCCCTGGTAAATTTAAATGATCCTACCCGTTTTGAAAAAGCCTCCAGCCAATTCCCGAAATGGCATCAATTCGGGATCGTTATTTTCTGGAATTGGCCTAAACTGTAAATGTAGCGCCACGATTAATGCCCAGACCGGTGACAAGGATACGGCCGTTATGCCCATCCCCGTATCGGCGACAGAAATCTCAATACCAACGGCCGTTTCCGGCTACACAGCTACCTACTCAAATCGCTTAATCCCTTTCTGATTTAGCACAACGCGCACATGGGTGTGGGATTTCTCTTTTTCGGCCTTCGGTTTTAGCACCCGGTAGCGGGAAACAAGATTAAGATGGTACACCTTGTGGGTGGTGATGGTTGTGAGCCGGTTGTTAGTGATACACGGCCGTTCCTGCACTGGTTCCGCCATTTTCTTCAAAAATCGACGCACATCATAGCGGGTAATGTCATTCAAACCGGTCATCGTGGGCATATCAACCGATACCTTTGCAAACGCATCCGCATACAACACCACATCTTTGGTATAGCAGATAATCGTTTCCCCATAACCAGAGTTAGCCAGGTCGGCAAAGAGGTCTTTGTTGCGGGCTTGCAGCACCGGCCGGGGCACATCCTTCTCCTGTACAAAAGATACTTTCTCGCGCAAGACACCCAATTTGTAATTGCCATCTAGCGAGCGGATGTCAATGCGTCGATCATACAGCCGATCTTGTAATTTGGCCGAGAAAATATCACGGGCCAATTCTTTGATGCGATCCTTGAACATATAGCCAACAACAAGAGCAGTAAAAAAGGGAATGGTTAGATTACCGTATACGCTTTGGAAATAAAAGGCGATCACCGTGGCAAAGAACATAGAAAGACCGGCCGCAACCGCATATAGAACTTGTTCTGTGCCCCGACCTTCTCGGTGAACGGCCGTTGACAAATACAACACACTAGCCGCATATTTTTTCAATACAGAAGCGCGATAAACATATGTTTCATTGTCATCCCCCTCTTGTATCACCGATCCATACCCCATCGCCTGGCGGTGTTTGCTCTCTTTTACCACCCGCTTCCGTAATAGACTCTTAAACTGATCTTGTTTTTCATTTTTCAGATACTCATCCACAATCTGATACATCTCAATGGCCGCCTCTTCAATGAGCAAGCTGATATATTCATCAGTAAGCGAGTAGGCGGTGAAAATTTCGGCGTCCACTCCCGGTAGGTTAAATTCGCCAAACAAGGTACGATAACCTATTGTCAGCGCCTCCGTTCCGGCCAAAAAGTCCTCGACCAAATTGTAGATGATACGGTGGACTTTCGCACCGTCGGGGGCTTCCTCAATCCGTTTGTGGATGAGCAGAAAATGCTCACGCATGGCAGTTTTGAGCATGGCGCTGAGCAATTTAAGATTATTGACCAATTGGGTTTTTAGGGCGCTTTCATGTCGCCACCCATCCGTCTTGACAATGTGTTGCACGGCCGTTAAAGGCGAATCAGCATCTTCCACAAAAACCCGTAAATCAAGATCGGGCGTCTTGAGACGAATGTAATTTTGCACATCCCGGTAGAAGTCGCTTTTTTGGTAGCTCTCTTCGGAAATACCCAAACTTTGCGGCAAAAAAAAATAAGTATATACACGATAGTTGGTCTCATTGTCGTCAAGTAGTTCATAACCCAGCTTGATTTCAATTTGATACCGGTCATGCGGGTTGATGGCTTGTTGAATCGTATGCAGCATAGGATCAATCTTGAATCTCATTTAACCAGTGGTAATAATCTGGATGATACATACTATTTGCCATGCGATCAAAATGTTGGTTGGCATAACCGCGAAAATCAAAGTCGAGTTGTGATATGCCGATTTGCACCATACCCCACATCGCTTCGCGGAAGTCAGACATGATTTTCATCAGTTTGAGCCGGGCTTGTTGCAATGACGAGGCGCTGCCAAAATAGTTGGTCAGCAACCACAGTTCTTGTTCGTCGTCAAATTCGTGATGGGCAGCCAGGTTGGCTAAATCAAAAAAAACGTCGCCCATGCCGGCATATTCCCAATCGAGCAGGAAGACACGGCCGTTATCCAGCAAAAAATTCCCGTTCAGCAAATCATTATGGCAAAAGGCGGGGGGAGTGAGAATAGAAACGGCCGTTTCTATCTCAGCCATCTTCTTCAACCAACTATCAATAATCCATTCAGCCATTACTTTGCCCGTGCCGCCAGCGCTAGCCAGCCCGTGGGCGCAGAACCCGGCTGCCACCCAAAAGCCAGGCACGTCCGTCGGCCCCAGCAAAAATTCGCTGTCGGGCGTGAATGCTTCTGGGCCGTTGATCATCTGGATGATTTCGGCCGTTTCCAACTGCGGCGTGCGCCGAATCGCATTCTCAATAATCGGCATAAACCGATCCCAATCCGCCGCCAGCAGCTTGTTGTTAAAGTCGGCCGGAATGCCTTTGAGGCTCCAGGGGAACGGGTTACGTTCATACCCACCCATCAGCAAACCACCCACTTCCTCTCGGTAATAAATGAGCCAGTCGGGGTCACGCATCGTAGGTAAACCAGACGGTTGTCCAGCAATTGGCTTGGTGAGGATATATTCATGTTCCATTGGAATAATGAGCAAATAGACGCCCACCATGCGGGCAATTTCTCCGGCCCACGGCCCCGTCGCGTTGACGACAATCTCTGTTTCAATGTTGCCCTGATCGGTGATGACTTTGTGGATACGGCCGTTCATCAATTCAATCCCCTGCACACGAGTATGCGTCAAAAAACGCGCTCCCCGTGACTTGGCTCCGGCCGCCAAGGCCATCGTCAATCCATTGGGGTCAATATACCCATCGGTCGGCAAATAGACTGCGCCTAGCACATCAGTCAGCGTCATCACCGGGAAAAGGTCTTGCGCTTCTTTGGGGCCGATTAGTTCTAAAGGCAGGCCAAACGAGTGCGAAAGCGCCGTTAACCGTCGCAATTCCTCCATCCGTTCTGGCAATGAGGCCAACCGCAAGCTGCCCACTTCACACCAATCAGGTTCAACGCCTGTTTCATCTTTTAATTGACGATACAGGTCTGTGCTATACTGAATCATGCGCGTCAAATTCACATCGGAGCGCAGCTGGCCAACCAGCCCAGCGGAATGAAATGTAGAGCCGCTGGTCAATTCGTAATCATTCACTCCCCCAAGGTGCCCGGCACTTATAAACGAGTGTGCTACTCCAGTAGACTTGGTAATGAAGTGCCGGGCACCTGAATGGTTACGTCAATTCATTCCGATCCAGGACAACGACATTTATCCAGCCCATTTTAGTCAAATGATAGGCGATACTGCATCCAGCCACACCGCCGCCAATGATGACGACACGAGATCTGTCTGGTAACAAGTTATTCATAGATTATTCCAAAGGTCGCTTAGGAAACGCTCGTTTTTAACTTGGCCAGATTGGTTCACTCTCGAAAGAGTAAACCAATCTGGAAACTCAAAAGTTATTTACGGGCAAGCCCTTAGCCATTGTGTTGTTTCTTTACCGCCAGGGTTGATGAAGTTACAGCCGTAAATTGCCTCATATTTCTCAATCTCATCGTGACGATACTGATTGGAATCCAAAAAGGATTGCATCACTTTACCCATGATTCATCCCATGCCTTATTCCGGCGTCACGTAAGCGGCCGTAATCCCTCCATCAGCCAGGAAAGTAGCGCCAGTAGTAAAGGAGGCGTCGTCGGAGGCTAAGAACAAAGCCGCTTTGGCTATTTCTTTTGCTTCCCCAAATCGTCCCATGGGAATGTGAACCAGACGGCGCTGTCGCTTCTCTTCTGTATTCAAATATTTCATGAGTAGTTCCGTCCGTAGCGGACCAGGGCAAAGGGCATTGACACGGATGTTTTCGCGGGCGTGGATGGTTGCCAGTTCGCGGGTCATAGACAGCACGGCCCCTTTGCTGGCGGTGTAAGCTAATTGGGGTGTGGCCGCGCCCAACACAGCTACAAAGGAAGCAGTGTTGATGATGGAGCCGCCGCCCGCGCGTCGTAAGGCGGGAATACCATATTTGCAGCCCAGGAAAACTCCTTTGACATTAATCGCCATTGTTAAATCCCACACATCTACGGCCGTATTCACCGCATCGTCGTCTTGGGCATGGGAGATACCGGCATTGTTGAAAAGTACATTTAGTTTGCCAAATTTCTCTTCGGCCGTGCGTACCATGTTATCGCAGTCAGCCTCCTGAGAAATATCCGCATGAACGTAAATGGCTTCGCCGCCAGCGCTGGTAATCATTTGTACAGTTTCTTCTCCGGCGGCATCATTGATGTCTACAGCAACTACTTCCGCGCCTTCATTAGCAAATAAAACGGCCGTTTCCCGACCAATACCACTTCCAGCCCCCGTAATCAGGGCTACTTTTCCTACTAATCTCATGTCAAGCTCCTTTCTATTGAGTAGAAAATAAAAAGAGCAGAAATCTAAAGGTATACACTTACTTGATGGCGTTTACCTCATAGACACTGCTCTAAATCAAATGAAACAAACAGCAATCATTGTTGCCAATCATTCACCAGCTTTAGGTTGTCGGACTGGCCGTTTTCATTTCATCTCTGCTTACATTCTTTGCAACCGATTCAAAAGACGAACAATAATTCCTGGATATAATTTTATCTTTAACCTTTTCGACATTGGGTATTCTGGCGCTATTTCCTGAAGAATTTCATTATACATCTCTGCTGTTTCGCGCTCGCCAATTTCATAAAAATACACTCCTATAAACCCCATAAAGTTTGCCACTTCCGAGATATGAAATCGCTTTCGCTTTGGATAGAGCATTTCCAAATCGAATTTGTGGTCAAATATTTCCGCTATTTTTTCGTATTTCTTCCTTCTCAGAAAAATCTCTGCATAATTCAATCGAGCAAATAAGTAATCGGGATTTCTCTCAATATTTTTTTTTGCAGTTTTTTCTACTTTCTCTACATCTCCGATTCTTGAATATGCTATGCTCAAATAATTATATAGCATGGGTACTTTTGGATATTTCTTGATCAATTTATGCAACTTTGGTATTGCTTCTCTTGGCTTTCTCTGAGAATCATAATGCAATCGCTCAATTGTGTCTTTTACGTGACCTGGAAGCCGCTTATATTGTCGATCAAGAATTGGTTCATCTGTGATTTCGTAGTTGCCGATATAAACCGCATTTAGATCATCATCAAATAATTTAATTTGTGGTTTTTTGTTTTGTTTTGCCATACAGGAATCTTACTCTTTCAACAAGGATATTGTCGGCCATGATTAAGACGCCGAATACGGATCGGTCGTGTCATATACATCATCGCTATTATCCCGACTCAAACGGGCAGGCTGGTGTATCGGCCGCAAGCCGCCATTTATTAAAGTGTTCGATCTTTAGTTCGGTCACGGCCGTTTCATCATCTAAAGCAAAGCCCATATAAGCATACTCATCTATGCAAAGATTTCTACTTCTTTTTCCAGACGGCCGGACAATCCCATTTTTGCCATTTCGATATTGGAGTGGATTTGTATACCCATCCAGAATTCAATCGACATGCCAAAATAGCGGGTAAGGCGAAGCTCCGTGTCAGCGCTTATACTTCTTTGTCCACGCACAATTTTGCTAATCCGTATGGGTGGAATAGGAGGATAATCTCTCATGGTATCACTTCAATGATAATCCGTCATTTCAATATGATACACGCTATCTTTGTGCCATTCAAAGTTAAATGCGCTCGAAGTACCGTTTTCGTTCCCAATCAGTGACGGCATTATCGAACGCTTTTTGCTCGGTGCGGAAGAAATGTGTGTAATGTTCCATCACATCTGCGCCCAATGTTTGGCCGACAAAACTACTGTTGGCAAACAGGTCAATCGCCTCGCGGAAGGTGTAGGGGACGCGGGGGAGATGCTGGGCGGCGTAGACATCTCCTGCAAAGATGGGGGGTGGCTCAATCTGGTTGGCTATTCCGTCCAGACCGGAGGCTAATGCGGCCGTATAAGCCAAATACGGATTGCAATCAGCGCCGGGGATACGACATTCAATTCGCAAACTTTGACCTTGCCCCACGACGCGGAAACCGGCCGTGCGATTATCATAACTCCAGGCCAGGCGGGTAGGCGCCCAGGAGCCATCCTGATACCGTTTATAGGCATTAATGGTGGGGGCATAAAAAGCCATAAATTCTGGCACGTGTTGAATCCAGCCGCCCAGAAACCAGCGAAACAGTTCAGAGCCTTGTACCGGGCCAATTAGTTGATCGCCTGGGAAGGCATTCTCTTCCTCCTGCCACAAACTCAGATGGATGTGGCAGCTTGAACCGGCCTGATCGGCGGCGTATTTTGCCATGAAAGTGACACTGATATCCAATTGCTCGGCTACCTCTTTGAGACATTGTTTGTAGACAACGTGCCGGTCAGCCATCGTCAATGCGTCGGCGTAGCGAATGTTGATCTCGTGCTGGCCCAGTCCCCATTCTCCTTTGGAATTTTCGACGGGGATACCGGATTGTTTGAGATGGCGGCGGGCGACGGCCGTAAACTTTTCCTCCCGCATCCCTTGCAACATGTGATAATCTTCCAGATACCAGGCGGCCGTTTTCAATCCGATATAATTTTTCTCATAGGCGGTGCGATAGGAATCCTCAAAGGTGTAATACTCCAATTCTGAAGCCGCCTGGGCGCTAAATCCCATGCTCGCCGCCTGTTCCAGTTGGCGGCGCAGCATCGCGCGGGGCGCGACGGAGACAGGTTGGTGGGTTTTGTTGCTTTCCACATCGCACAACACCAGGGCTGTCTTGTCCAGCCAACTGGCGCGTCGCAGCGTGTTCAGGTCGGGAACCAGATGAAAGTCGCCATACCCCAGCTCCCAGTTGGCAAATTTGTAGCCGGGGACAGGTTCCATATCCATATCCACTGTCAATAAATAATCGCAGCCATGTGTGCCCTGACTGACACCCTCGGCTAGAAAAAATTCAGCGTCATACCGTTTGCCCATGAAACGGCCGTAATGGTCCGTAAACACCATCGCCACCGTTTCAATTTTGCCTTGTTCCACCAGCGCGGTCAATTCGTCTAACGTCAACATGCCCTGTATTTTCGACATTGTATTCCTTCCTTTTAACTTGTGTTTATTCGTTACTACTCAAGAAGCGAATAAATTCACGGCTACATTTGCGAAGTCCACCTTCGTGGACTAGGTATTGGTGAAGATTTCTGCTATGGATGATCCTTTCCATTCTGGGGCAGGGTCAATGTTGAGGACGGCCGTCAATAGCTAAGGTTTCAGTCTGCGCCAATGTGTCTGGACGCAAGCTGTCTATTAGAATAAAAAATGTCGTCATGAAGGGACAACCAGATATTCGACCCAATTATGGACTTCTTTCTGGCGAATATCATCATCCAAAATGGAATCGCCGATGTTCAGTTTTTGGCGTAATTCAGCATTGTTTGGTTCTTTTGAAAGGGTGATCATGTCGTTGACCAACGACTCCATCTCACTTTCATTTTTGAAGAAGCCTTCTTTGACGATTGCTTCTTTGCGCGCGCCGATAAGTTGCGCCATCTCATAAAGGGTGAATTCGGGATGATATTGAGTTGACCAAAATTCACCGTTGCTATGTTTAACAGTGATGGCTTGCACATCGGTGTGTTCGTTCGTCGCCAACACAGTTGCCCCTTCTGGAATGCCGCACACTTCGTCAAGGTGCATGATGAAGCCATTGAACTGATGTTGTTTGCCGATGTACATGGGGTGATTTTTGCCCGCTTCGGTGAGGGTGATATTGCGTGCGATTGACCATTCACGGCCGTTTGGGTTTCTACGACACGCGCCCCCTGCCGCCATGGCCGCCATCTGTGCCGCCCAGCAGCTTCCAAACTGGGGCACGCCAACCTCGAAAACGGCGCGACAATATTCAATCTGGCGGGTCACTTCCTCATTATCATGGTAAATGGTCAGGTTAGAGCCTGTCCAGATGATGCCATCATAGGCGGCGATTTCTTCGGCCGTGGGCATAGCCACCTCTGAATCAGCGATAAACAGTAGATCGAATTCGCTGTTGGGCAGCATTATACGCAAAAACATGAGGTAAAGATCATGTGCCTGGGTCACGTTGGTGACATCGAGTACATCTCGACTGCGCTTAGGGTAGCCATTTACAATGCAAAATTTGAGCGGGGTCTTTATGGCCATAAATTTCTCCTAATAGTGGCTGGTGACTGGTGGATAGTACATACCACCAGCAACTAACCGCCATTTACATTCTTTGAATGATGGTTGGTAAATTGTTGAATTGGGTGCAAACGGCCGTGAGCAATTGCAGTCGCGTTTCCGCTTTGCCTGGTAATCCCAGTGCAGCTCGTTTTGGCTCATCACTATCATCAAAAACCAATGTATCCCAAAAATCAAACGTAATCGCTTTTATCATATTACCCATTGAAGGTTGTTTCCACTACATTTGGCAGTAGCTCATAAATTGAGCAGCCTATTTCTTGCTCAAATTGCTCTTTGATGGCGAAGGTAGCCCGCCATTTGTCCAGAGTGAAATCGTTAAACCCGTACCGTAAAACAACATCAATAAATCGTTTTTCCAACAGACAACAGCCATCGGGCAAAGCAAGCGCATCACATAGTTGGAACAGCTTGTCATAAACTGTACATTGTATCCCCAGCAGATAGTCAGCCACAAAATTATATTCTTCCTGAGTACAATCCCATTTTCCAAAAGCCTCACGAATATCTTGGGCTGGAAAGGAGTGCGTCAGGCATATGCGGGCCGCATCTTCATATCCTTGAGCAGCAAGAAAATGATAACCGTCTATGATGTGGCGCATCCCAGTTATGCCCTCGCGACGGCCGATGTCGTGCAAACATCCCAAAATATAGGCGGCTTCTGGCTCCAATTCGGGATGGTGTAAGGCAATTTGCCGGGCTGCTTCAGCCACATAGCGGGAGTGGGCAACCCAGGGGCCAGGGTTGAGGTCGGCCGCTTCAGCAAGGAAAGATTCTGTTTCTGATAATGTCGGTATTTTCAAATTTACGGCCGTTCCCCTCTCGCCAATCGTCTATTAATATCTTCCAACACGGCCGGTACATCCCAGATGCCATCTACCACATAATGGGCGCCTGCTTTAGCCATACGATCATACGCTTTGTCCAGGCGGCGCTGCAACATGTCGCGGTCAAGGGCGTTGATTTCCGCTTCGTTCAACCCGATTTCGTTGCCTGTTTTAGCCAGACCGATGGTCCACATATTGGCGTTTAACCCTTCGTCAATACCAGGCAAAGTGTCGTCTACTTTGACACACGCTTCAAAGGGATAAATGTTCATCTCCATTGCGTTTTGGACACACATCCAGGGGGCGGGACGGCCGACGGGCACTTCTTCAGCACAGACAGAGTTGTCGGGCACATAGCCCCGTTTGGCGGCTTCATCTTTTAGAATATCCATCATGGCTAACATGTAGCCGGTAGTGGAACCAATCTTCAAACCCATCTTGCGAAATTCGGTGATAGCTTCGGTTGTGCCAGGGATGAGGTCGGCGTAGTCGGCCAACACTTCAACCTGACGGGGCACAAATTCGGCAAACATCGTTTCAACATCAGTTTCATTGGGGTAACGGCCGTGACTCTCATACCAGCGTTCTCGAATTGAATCCAACTGCGACAATTGGCGAATATG
>JAAEOP010000628.1 GCA_024223125.1 Chloroflexota bacterium | reverse complement strand
TTTTAACGCAAAGGTTTTTTGATAGAATCTCAAGGTATGGGCGCTCAAAATAGAAGACGTGTACGCGCCCCTGCGCGCTCACAAATGTAACCCATTCTGTAACTGTTCAGCCGAGGCCAGATGAAGCCGAAAAAGGGGTGCATGGGGGTGTTTCACACCCCCATGCACCCCTTTTTCGGCTTCATCTGGCCTCGGCTGAACAGTTACAGAATGGGTTACATTTGTGAGCGCGCAGGGGCGCGTACACGTCTTCTATTTTGAGCGCCCATACCTTGAGGTTCTATCAAAAAACCTTTGCGTTAAAAATCGCCCATCATCCTTTTGATCACTATATTTGTACCACAGATTTCACTTGAAAGGATGTTTGTAATCCTGTATACTCAATGGGCTGGATAATCAGAATATTGGCGCAAATATGCTCTACTTCGATAGACAAACCAAAACTATACTCCAAGGGCAAATACTTCTGGACATATCGGGGCCGCGGCCCGTCGTCCGCGTTGTTCTGTGCGGCAGGCTGCCGCGCGTTACGTCGAAAGTGAAGCGGTTCAGATATGACCTTTTCGAACGCTGGCAGGGAGCCGATGCCAATGCTGACTGAACGCACACTGGCATATTTGCGAGACCATAACGTCATGACGCTGGCTACCAACGGGCCGGAGGGTCTCTGGGCGGCGGCGGTCTTTTACGTCAACGTCGATTTTCGGCTGTATTTTCTTTCGTCTCCCACCACGCGCCACAGCCTGAACATCGCGGCCCGGCCCGCGGTCGCGGCGACGATTCAGGAAGATTATGGGGATTGGCTCGCTATCAAAGG
>JAAEOP010000627.1 GCA_024223125.1 Chloroflexota bacterium | reverse complement strand
TATTTTGTAGCATGTCTCAAAATCGATGTCAAATTGAAGTTGAGTCTTTTAACATTTGAATAGTGTGCAAACTACAATATATTAATTCAAGACTCTCTATACATAATATGAGATTTGCCGTAATCAAATTCTAATTATGCGATTACTTGATTAGTGGTTAAACCTAATGCTAGTTGGATTGTGTAAAGAAATTCACGCCTTACTGCATCAGGTTAGACTCAACGAGCTTGCTATGAATATTGTTAAAGGCATCGGCCTGGCTTTGGGTAATTTTGCCGCTTTCAACCAGTTCTACCAGCATCGCTTCTTCTCTGCCGTTCATCGTGCCATCCGGTTCAAAGGTGCCGGATGCCGCCAGCCGGTCCATTTCTGAATGGATTTGAGTGAATACGTCAGCCTCATCCTGAGTGAGTACATTTTGGCCCACCGCTTGGGCCAGTATTTCAGCCCGGATGGCGTTTTCCGCTTCCGGGTCGAAGACGGCCCCGCCTACAACCTGTTTGGGGCTTACCCGCCCGTTGCCAAGCGCCCGCACATAATTGATAACATCCCACCGGGTCTGCTCATCCAGAGCGGCTTTCCAGGAAGGCATAGTTGAACTAAATGGCTCGGCTACGCCCCCTTCGCTGATGCGCCAGAATAGATAACTATCGTCCAGCATCAGGCTGGTGTGGGCAATAGGCGCGGGGGCTGGATCGAGGCCGGCTGCTGCCGGGCCATCGCCCATACCGCCGTCACCGTGACAGGCGGCGCAATTGGCGCTGTATATCTTTACCCCTCGTGCCAGAGACTCATCATCGAGCGGAACCGGGCTGGTCAGTCCGACATATTCTTGGGGAATGGTAGCGTGATGGCGGGCCATCATTCCGGTACCCATACTGCCCATTTGTCCCATAACATTGCCGGCTGCACTGTCCATTAAACCAGTACAGGCTGTCAGTCCAATGACCAAAAGTGTGCTTAATCCAAATAAAGTAAGGTATTTCATAGAATTCGCTCTCATCGATTAGATTTTTGCCCGACGTAACCGCAAACTGTTACCCACAACCGTCACCGAACTAAAGGCCATAGCAAAGGCCGCAGCAATTGGGTGGAGTTCGCGTAGCCAGATCGGTAAGCCGGGGAAGATAGCCAGCGCACCGGCTGCCACCGGGATAAGAATAACGTTGTAGGCAAACGCCCAGAACAGATTCTGCTTAATGGTTTGCATCGTGGCTCTACTCAGGCGGATGGCCTTAACCACGCCGCGTAAGTCGCCGCTGATCAAGGTGATGCCGGCCGTTTCCATAGCCACATCTGCCCCGGTGCCAATGGCGATGCCCACATCAGCTTGAGCCAGGGCCGGGGCATCGTTGATGCCATCGCCGACC
>JAAEOP010000626.1 GCA_024223125.1 Chloroflexota bacterium | reverse complement strand
TAGGAACCCAGAGTAGATTTATGCTCCAAAATCGCTTCGGCCGCTTCTCGATCATTCACTTTAGCCAACAATCGGCCCCAGGAACCCACGGCCGGTTTCAGCACCACCGGATAGCCCAGCTCTTCAATCGCTTTCAGAGCTGCTTCATCGGTGCTGGCAACTTTAACCTGCGGCGTGGGTACGCCATGAGCCAGCAGTGCCAGCGTTGTTTCCAATTTGCTGCCGCACACCTGGGCCACCTGAGCATTGTTTACACAGGGAATGCCCCAACGGCCCAAAATTTGCAGCGCGGCCTGGGCGCGAGAATGGCTGATGCACCGTTCCAAAATGACATCATACTGTGCCCATTCACCCGGCTCAACCAGATTAAAAATCGCGCCGCGCACGTCAATCATTTCAAAATCAACGCCACGCGCCTGCAACGTTTGCACCAGCAGCTTTTCTTCCGCCCGAATGCGGGAATAGAGTACGCCTATTTTCATATTTTTCCTCGAAACCACTTGCAACTCGCCACTTGCAACTTGCAACTACTTCCTACTCCCCCCAATCTTCTTCCACTTCTGGAGCTAATTCCAATGCGAGCGGTGTCACATTGGTCACTTCCAGTTCCACACCGCAGTCAGCACATTCCAAAATTTCGCCAACCATCACATCCTCTGCGACTTCTACGTCGCCATCACATTCCACACAAATTACAGTTGCCATGTCTAAAATCCTCCGAAAATCTGATTGATAAAAACAAAAAAGTGAGCCTGCCATTTTCCTGGTAAGCTCGCTTGGGTTTTACTTGATTGCTGTTTCAAGCTAGAAGTACGCACCACTTACCAGAGCCGCAGTCGGCTTGGTCTTTTTGCTGCCCTTTTGCTTGAATTCAATTGTCATTGTTCTACTCATCATCTCGTTTACCGCAAATAAAAAAGCCCCGCCAGTCATCTAGCGGGGCTTGGGGGTTTCTTCTCAGGCAAGCACAATTACCAGACGACGGCCGTCTCTCCGTAATGCTTTTTGCTCTTCTTACCAAATATGGTTGCGTTTGTATTTTCCATGATGCGTGGGAGTGTAGCAAGAGCGTGGGGGATTGTCAACGGCCGTTTCCGGAATGTGTCAAGGGTTTTGAGACACCAAAATTGATAAATTAGTGAGCAATTCCTCGCTCACCCGGCTGTGGATAAGTGGATAACTGGAACTTTCCAGTTACCCACAGCCTCTACTACGACGGCCGTTCCCCATCACTTTCCAGCGGCGGATTGATCCATACAGCCGCAGGCAACTTCGGCGAGGTGGGCGTTCCCTTCACAAAACGTTCTGGATATTTTTCATAGGCGGCCTGTAAAACGGCTTGACGCTGAATAGTCAGTGCCGCACGGTTGGTTTAACCTGTTGCTGACGATAATAGCTGCTGCGCGGATAAGCCAATGTCTGACACGCCTGTTGTATGCTTGTTTTCCTGGCTAGTTCGG
>JAAEOP010000625.1 GCA_024223125.1 Chloroflexota bacterium | reverse complement strand
CTGGCTGTGGCTGCCAATGTATTTATCATTAGTAACTATTCAGCTTCCAGAGGTGCGACGCACTTGCAAAAAGCAGCGGCATTGACATTACTCTGGGAAAAGTGCGTCGCACCTGTACAGTTACTATCATTATTGGAAAGAAGCATTTAGTAGTAAATCATCAACAAACAGATTACGCAGATTTTTGGCAATTTATCTGCGTAATCTGTGAAATCTGCTGATTAACTTTATTTGAGTCTTTAATTGACTCTACTGAAAAAAGGTCGTTTTAGCCAAAAAACCCAATTTCTCTAGTCGAGTGGCTAATCTGAAATCTAGCAAGAAACCGTGTTTTTTCAGTGGACTCTTTAATTCTTATTCGCCTGACAGAAAAGCTTCCATAGCAGATTTGCTAATACGATAGGCGGAGCCAATTTTGCGACCTTTTAGATCGCCGGCTTCGATGGCAGCCACAATATCTTCAGGAGATACTTGCAAAATTTCGGCCGCCTGTTGGGGAGTCATCACATCGGGCATACCACCGCTGGCCTGGGCCGGAGCTTGTTGCGGGGCTTGCTGCTCTGGCGCTTGCTGCTGCTGATTTTGCAGGTTCTGCATGGCGGCCATCCCCATGGCGCCAAAACCAATTTCCCCCATATTACCACCAGAGGGATTTTCGGCCGCGGCCACAAAGGCGTCGGCTTGTTGTTTCTGCGTGTAGCTGGTTCCATACCCCATATTGGTTACAACTTCCAATGATTTAGGATGCAGCCCCATACGAATGTTGAAATCTACCAACATCAGACCCACCGCATCAAAATCTTGCTGTAACAAACCAACCAGTAGATCGTTCAGGTCTTGGGAGAATGATTGCAGTTGAGCCGGGCCAAGATTTTTAGCGATTGCCAGCTCGCTGATTTTGTCCTGCATCATAATGCCCATCATGGGATCGAGGCGTTCTTTGAGTTGGGGCATACGCACGCTGTCGCGGAAAGCATCGAAGGCGTTGAGGAAACGCCAAGGGTCTTTGGTTTTTACAACATAGGTTCCGTTTCCCACAATGGCGCTGGCGCCGGGGGAACGGTGTAAGTGCTCGATGAGGATGGGGGATGAGGTTCCCCATTTCATGGTCAGGTCGGTCGTCTTAACGAAGTAGACATCAGCCGTAAACACATTTTTGCCACCGAAGAGACCTCGTTCCAGCAGGTCACTGAGGAAGGGGACGTTGTTGGTGGTGAGAACGTGAGTTCCAGGGGTGAATGTGCCCAATGGTTCACCCTGACGGACAAACACGGCCGTTTCTCCCGGGTTGACAATGAGGGGCGAACCCAACTTAATATCGCCCAGGCCGCCACGGGGAAATTTTTGCACAATTTCATCTCGCAGCCACGATTCTATAGCTACGCGGTCAAATACTTTTGCCATGATACTTATCTCCTTATGAATAAGATTAGAGATTGAGAGATTATCTTAGCCTCCAACCTCCAAATTATCTAATTACCCAATTCCCAAAATTACTTCGTCACGTCCGCTCCAGGCGCTGTTGGCTTCCTGTACATTGCTGTCCATGACACGAATGGCGCTGCCGATATCGCCGTTGTCACGCACTGCTTTGGCCAAAGCATCCACATCAGCTTGAATCTGGTCGGCGACGTTGAGCATATTTTCATCAAAGGCATAAATGCGAGCCAGGTCGTCCTCTTTCACTTTTACGGCGTCAAAGAAACCGGCATATCCTTGAGGGGCGTCCTTGATTTTGCCAATAAGGCCGCGCAAGCCTGTGTCTACTCTTCCTAATGGTTCGGCATGATCGATAGCTTTAACGATGTCACGACTGAGATCGGCCTGAACTGTTCCCAGTTGGAGCCGGGTTTGTTCCAGGCGGCTGGCGATAGTGTCTCGCAAAAGCTGGTCGGCTTCACGCCGCCGCCCTTTTTCCATATAGCCAGCTAGACCGGGGATTTTTTCTAACAATTTGCCCAGGCCAGTGGATTCGCCTTGAATCTTGGTGTACAGGTCAGACGGTTGTTCTTTCATAATAGGTGTTCTCTCCTGTTTGAATTATTACGCAGCCGGCACAGAGGCAGAGACTGCACGTTCTGGCAAGTATGCGGTTTGCGTTTGGGTTGAGTTGATGTTCATGATAGTTAACTTACAAAAGTATATCATACCTTTTTAGTTGCATCTGTACCAGATAGTTTTAACAGATAGATGCCCATTGCTAACTGTGGCAGTACCAACAATAAAATGCTAATGACAGCCCCGCTAAAACCTACGGCCGTAGACACAAGCCCTTCCACAATATACACATTCATTAACCAGAGTAACACGCCGCCAACAAGCAATCCACCAATGAGCAAGGCGACGCCCAAAATTCGTGCCAT
>JAAEOP010000624.1 GCA_024223125.1 Chloroflexota bacterium | reverse complement strand
CAGCACAGTCATCAACTATACGTATGACCCGCTTTACCGGCTAACGACTACAACTTATCCCAGTGGAACCATAAACTATGCTTATGACGCTGTTGGCAACCGCCTTGCCATGACCGATACCATAGGCGTCAGCACCTATCATTACGATGACCTGGATCGCCTGCTTCAAGTTACCGGGCCGAATGGAAAGCTTAACTACAGCTATGATGCCAACAGCAATCGCACGAACCTGACTTACCCGAACGGCAAGGTAGTAACGTCTACTTACGACCTGGCTAACCGACTGCTGACTGTTTCTGATTGGAACGGCCGTGTCACTACATACAGCTACGATGCCGCCAACCGTCAAACTGGTATCCTCTATCCCAATAACATCCAGGCCACCTATACTTACGACAACGCCGACCAGATGTTAAACATTCTACATACCAGCCCGGTTAGCGGCAGCATCGCCGTCTTTACTTACACTCTGGATGCCGTCGGCAACCGCCTGTCCATGACCGACCTGGACGGAGCCACCAGCTACACCTATGATGACCTTTACCGCCTAACCCAGGTCACATACCCTGATAATGAGACCGTCATCTATGCCTATGATCCGATAGGCAACCGAACGGTGATGACCAGCACCATCAGTGGCGTGATCACCTACACCTATGATGCCGACGACCGTTTGCTAACGGCCGGGTCAACCACTTTCACCTGGGATGCAAACGGCAATATGACCGACAAGGGCAACGCGATCTTCACCTTTGACGGTCTCGACCGACTTACTCAAGTTGTCAGTGGGACGACCACGGTACAATTCACCTACGATGGCGATGGAGTCCGCCTGAGAAAAGTGGTCAACGGCACAGTCACAACCTACACGCAAGATATAGTAGTCCCACTGCCTATGGTTCTGGTCGAGACAATAACCGGGCAGACAAACCGTTATATTTACGGAAACGACCTGTTGGCTCAAATAGATCCTGCTAATATCCTTGCTTTCTACCACAACGATGGTCTGGGCAGTACACGAGTGTTAAGCAACCTGGCAGGTCAACGCACAGACACCTACAACTACAACGCATTTGGCGCGGCGAGGTCATTCACAGGCAATATTGGACAACCCTTTACTTTCGCTGGCGAGCAAACAGATGACGAGTTAGGGTTGATCTTTCTACGGGCACGATACTTTGATCCACAAATAGGGCGATTCATTAGCTCTGACTTCTTCCCAGGGTTCAGTATGGACACTCAGTCTATAAATTCATACATCTATACTCAAAACAACCCGGTAAACTATGCAGATCCAAATGGTGAATTCATCATAACCGCATTGGCAATCGGAGTAATCGCCTATGCAGGTTATGAAACATATCAAGCCTGGGATGATTTACTTTATAATTCATTCGACGAAGATGTTGGGTTACAGTCAAAACTTGCCCTACATTACAGTGGTGATTTTGAAAATCCAGAGTGGCAGCAAAATGAGGAAACGCTCCCCCAGGACATCCATACCACTCTAGGTTCAGCAAGTTACGCGGCCGTAACGCCCCCAGGTACTTCCATCACTGGGCCACCCCCAACCAGTCTAAGCTGGACTGGGCCAGTCGGGTTTATCTTGAACCAATTGCTACCTGGTTTTAAGAAGCCTACGCCAAATCGTATTCAGCGACGCAGTTACTATCCGCAATACAGCAACTACAACGGCTTTGGTTATTATACTGGCGGTAGCTATGGCAGCAATGGTGGCGGTAGTTGGGGCGGCCCACCCAGCGGCGGGAAGTGAGGACAAAATGGTGTCTGGCTACCGGCGATTCTTGGTGTAATGATGAGCAAACGCATATGGTATAATAACCCCAATGGAAAGATTTGAATTTTGTATTTTTACACATGAGGTATAAGATGGATACAGGAACAGTGTCTCTGCAACTTCCGGCCCGACTTTATGCTGACCTGAAATTCTTGGCTGAAACGGAAAACAGTGACCCAATAGAAATGATTTCCCGATTGGTTGCTCACGCTCGCCAACAACACGCCTGGCGTCGTGATCTAGTGGCGCTCAGAGAACAAATCCGCCAGGAAGGAGATCTGCAAGTAGGCGTGACGAAAGACGAAGTGGTCAAACGATTGCGCCAGACCCGCCAGGAGATTTTTGAGACTGAGTATGCACATTTGTATCAATAGTTTTGGGGAAATTAGTAATTGAGTAATTGGATAATTACCTAATTACAAATTACTTCTATCACAATGAGTACACCCACAATCACACAACAAACAGGTTTTCGTCAGACGGAAGTTGACAGGTTGTTTACCTGGGCCAGCGCCGGGGAGTCGGCGGCCGTTATTGGCATGAGCGGAACTGGCAAGTCTAATCTGTTTAATCATTTGCAAGACACGGCCACTCAGACTGCCTGGGGGTTAGACTCTCACATCATCCTGGTACGAGTTAACTTTCATTACATCCCCGACTTGAGCGACCGCACCGTTTACAGCCTTATTCTGGAGCAATTGGAAATACTGCCAACCGACAATGAACGGTTGGGGTTGAGCCAGGAAATTGTGGCCGAAATCGGCCGTTACCATGAAAAACTGTTGGACGCTAAAGACGACATCTTAAAAGCGCAACGTTACTTTAAGCTGGCAATACGCGCTTTGTTGGCTAACGGCCGTTACCGGCTGATACTCTTGTGCGATCAATTCGACGAACTATTTCAAGAGGCTGAACCGCACCTTTTTGCCAATTTACGCGGCCTGCGTGAAGCATACAAATACCGTCTCTCCTATTTTGTGTTTACGCGGGATTTGCTGGCGAATCTGGCAGAACTAGATAATGCACGCGAAGAGTTTGTAGAGCTGATGGCCTCCAATGTGTTGGGCTTAAAACCGTACCGGCCGGACGATGCCCTTTCCTTATTAAAACGTATTGCCCAGCGCAACCAACGCGACTTGTTACCTGAATGGGCACAGATTTTACTTACCGCGACCGGAGGCCATGCGGGGCTGCTGCGGGCGGGGTTTTTGGGTGTTTCACGGCCGCAAATATCATTACCGGCAGATGGGAAGACGGCCGTAGAAACACTGCTGCGATTCCCTGGCGTGGAGATCGAATGTGAAAAAATCTGGCGTAGTTTAAGTCCCCAAGAAAGACGCCTTCTCAGCAGCCAATCTCGCCATCTCCCCCTGACCGACGACGACAGTTCTGTGCAAAAACTTTTACAACTAAAAGGGGTTTTAACTGAGTCCCCCAATCCTCGACTCTTTTCCTCCCTGTTTGCCCGTTACGTAAGTCAACAAGAAATTTTTTGGGATCAACCGGTCTATTTTGATGAAGCGGCGCGCCAGATTTGGGTGATGGGCCAACCTGCCCCCTCGCTTACTAAATTAGAGTTCCGCTTATTCCGCCTGCTATACGAATACAGCGATGAAGTCGTCGAGAAAGAGCGATTGGTTAGCGCTGGCTGGCCCAACGCTAAAGGGGGCGTTTCCGACGAAGCTTTGGTGGCAGCTATCGCTCGCTTACGCAAAAAGATTGAACCTGACGCCAACACCCCCCGCCGGCTGCAAAATGTACACAATCAAGGGTACATCCTCCGGTTGGATTCTGAGGGTTGAGATGGGTTGGGAGATTGGAGATTAAGAGATTGGGAGATTGGTTCTTCAAATACCCCAAACCTCAATATACCGGTACGCACTGAATACCGAACACTGATTACTGATTACAATTCCACCGTAAAAATTGAGCCGTGTGGGATGTTAGGTTCTACAAAGATACGGCCGCCGTGAGCATCCACCACCATTTTACAAAACGCCAGCCCCAACCCCACCTGAGACACATCTCGCCGTTTAGAGGCCACAATCTTAAACTTATCAAAAACTGTTTCCCGATGTTCTTCCGGGATACCCGATCCCTCATCCAACACCTGAATCATGACCTGTTGACCGGCTAAAGAAGTATCATCAGCATTATTTTCCGGGTATTGCACCCGCAAAGTCACCATCCCCCTCGTTGGTGAAAATTTAACTGCATTAGAAACCAAATTATCTAATACCCGGCGCCATAGACTGCCATCTAGCATTAGCCCCCGGTGATTAGGCGGCAAATCCAGCGCTATGTTTAGTTCTTTCAAGTCGGCCATCGACCGGTAACTATCACACACGGCCGTAACCATACTATTCAAATCTATCAGCGTCTTTGTCAAACGAAGACGGCCGTGTTCCATCTTGGCCATCATCAACATATCCGTCAGAAAACCGCTCAACCGCTGCGCCTCATCTCGAATCGTAGACACCATTTGCGACTCTTTACTCATCTGCGATTCCCCACCAATCTGCGACTCCAGCAAATCACAATAAATCAAAATAGAAGAGAGTGGGCTGCGAATGTCATGCACAATCATACTAGACAAATCGCGTCGTAATTGCAGCGTTTCTTGCAGCTCATCCTGCCGTTGTTTAATTCGCAGCATGGAGCGCACTCGTGCCCGCAGTTCCAGCCCATTGTACGGCTTATGCAAAAAATCATCCGCGCCTGCATCCAACCCACGGGCCAGGTCTTGCTTACTATCCAACGCCGTCACCATAATCACCGGGATATGCTGCCATTTTGGATTTCGTCGCAACCGCTCAATCAACTCAAAGCCATCCATCCCCGGCATCATAACATCAGACAAAATAACATCTGGCAGTTCTTCATCCAGATGGGCCAATGCTTCATACCCATCGACTGCAAAAGACAACGCATACCCCTCACGCAGCAGTAGCATCTCCATCGTCTGCCGGGCAGTCGGTTCATCATCTACAATAAGAATCAGAGGAATTTCGTTAATAGTCCGCCTCCATACTTTCATCCGTCATCCGTCGTTCACCAAGCTGCGCCTGAATCGCCTCCAATAATCCTTTCAAGCGCACCGGTTTACTCAAGTAATCGTTGGCTCCGGCGGCCAGACACGCTTCCTCGTCGCCCGGCATCGCCAACGCTGTCACCGCAATAATGGGTATCCGCTCCAGAAGGGCATCGGCTCGGATTGCCTGAATTGCTTCTAATCCATTCATTTTAGGCATTTGAATATCCATCAAAATCAAATCTGGTTTCTCTTGTTGAGCTTGCTGCACCGCTTCTTCCCCATTCTGGGCGACGATGATCTCATACCCTTTGGCAGCCAAATAATAGCTGAAGGTGTTGATGTTTGCCAGATTATCTTCGGCCAGAAGGATGCGTGGTTTCACGGCCGTATTCCCCACCACACCAGTCCTCCACTCATTCAATTGCAAAATACGATGCAGAGCCATCTGCAACTGTATTCGGGAAACAGGCTTCAACAAACAATCGGCCGCTCCGGATGCCAGAGCATTCTCTCGCTCATCTACCACCGAAGCAACCAACACCGGAATCGGCCGTGTCTCTTCATTTGACTGCAATGCCGCCAATACATCCCAACCCGACATATCGGGCAGCAAAATATCCAGCACAATCACATCCGGGCGTAAAGCCAGCACCAATTTCACCGTTCCCTTGCCCACCGGATGCGTCACTGCCTCAATCTGAAATTCACGCAAATAACGGCTGATTTGTTCTGTGGCTGCCGGAGAATCATCTACCACCAACACCTGCCGCAGCGTTCCTATCTGTAAAAATTCCCTGGTTGCGCCGTGAGAATCAGCAACCAGATTAACCGGGTCTCCTTGCCAGGGCAGAGAGATTGTAAACCGGCTGCCTTCACGCGGCCGGCTTTCCACAGCTACCGTTCCTCCATGCAATTCCGTCATCCGCTGCACCAAAGACAAACCCAGCCCTGTGCCCGCATATTCTCGTGCCAGACGACTATCTAGCTGCACAAACGGCTGAAACAAACGCAACATATCTTCTTCCGTAACACCAATCCCCGAATCCCAAACCGTCAGTTGCACCATTTGTCCGGCTTCATCGCCGACCACTTCCAGGCCAATCTGTCCCCCTTCTGGCGTAAACTTAACCGCATTGCTCAATAAGTTGACCAACATTTGCTTGAGCCGCCGTTCATCTGCTTGAATAAGCGTGACAGCGCTGTCATATGAAGAATGGATTCGCAGCCGTTTCTTGTGAGCATCTTGTTTGATCAGGCGCAAACTAGCCTGGCACACAGACTCGACCGGAACTGGCATCAGTTCCAGTTCCAGCTTACCCGCCCCAATTTTTGACAAATCCAAAATATCGTTAATCAGGGCTAAGAGATGACGGCCGCTTTCTTCAATACTTTGCAAAGAGCTGATCTGACGCTCATTCATCGGACCAAAAACCTCTTCTTGCAGCGCTTCCGATATGCCTAAAACTGCATTCAGGGGTGTGCGTAATTCATGGCTCATACTGGCTAAAAATTCATCCTTTAGACGGGCAGCGCGAGCCAGTTCAGTATTGGCGGTACTGAGATCGGCCGTGCGTTCGGCTACACGACGAGCCAGCAAAGATCGTTCCGCTTCCAGCGCCGCTTCTATTCGTACTCGTTCCGTAATTTCCTGTTGAGCTTGTGCAAAGAGGCGTGCATTTTCAATTGCATTGGCGGCCGGTGTGGCCAGGCGCGTTAGCAAACTCATGTCCTCTTCGTTGAACAACTCCCCTTTCTCCTTATTAAGCGCTTCCAGAGCGCCAATGGTCTGGTCTTTGCTTTTAAGTGGCACACATAAAATAGTCTTCGCTTGAAAACCGCTCTGAATATCAAATTGGTCAAAGTAACGGTCATCATCTTTGGTCTGCGGGACAAGGACTGGCTCTCCATTTTCCACAACCCAACCGATGACACCTTGTCCGATTTTTAAGCGCTGCCCTTTAACAAAATTGGCTGCCCGACCAGAAGCGGCCGCAAAAACCAGATCGCCGACCGCTTCATCTAACAGCACAACAGAAGCGGCTTCAACATGCAGCAAGCGCACTGTGTTTTGGGTGATGATGGCCAATGTTTCTGGCAAGTCAAGGGTGGAAGAGATGGCCTGGCTAATTATGCTGAGGGTGTTCAATTCTTCGGCGCGTTGGCTGACTTCTTCATAAAGGTGAACATTGTCAAACGCAGCGGCCGCTTGGCCGGCAAAAGCAGACAGGATAGCGGCCGCTTCTGGCTGATAAAAATCGGATTGGCTGTTGTTAAGGGCTAAAAAAGCGATAACCTCCCCTTTCACACTGATGGGCGCGCCGGCCCAGGAATGTACATGGGGGGACTCTTCAGGATCGACCCATAAGTCATGCACGGCCGTGTTAGAAATAATCAACGGCTTTTCAGTGTCCACCATCTGCTGGAGGCTGGGCATTTTGGAGATGGAAAAGCGTTGGGGTACGCCCAGCCGCAAATCCTGCCCATAACCGCGTGTCACCCCAATCTCAATTGTATCGCCATGTACCAACATCACATTAGCCGTATCATATGGCATCACACGGGCAATCTGGTCTAGTAGCAAATTCAGCAGGCGATCAAAATCCAACACAGAACTCAAAGCAATGCCCACTTCACGCAGCGCCTCCGCCAGTTGACGCTGCTCATGCTCAGACGCTTCTACTCGCGTCCGTTCAGCCACTTCAAGCTGCAACACCTCATTAATAATTGATTGCTCAGCCGCCATCGCTTCAGCCCGCTTAAAGATGGAATACATGCTAATTAGCAACCCAATTAGCACACAGATATAACTGAGTAAACGCAAAAAGATAGCCGCGACAAAATAGATGTCGTAAGGAGTGCGGGCAAAGACCATGTACATGGTCTGACTGCTGTAAATAATGATGAGGAAGAGAATGAGCCAATGCTCAAAAGGATCAGTGGGCCAGAGTCGTTTTTGCCAATACCCCAACAAAGCGATGAGGAAGAAGGTAGCCGATACGGCAATGACCATGTTTTGCCTGTCATAGATGTCAGCCAGAGCGACTATATAGGGAACAGAGGCAAAATAGAGAAGGTTTAGAATGAAGACAGCCGCAGCAAACAACATTAACGGCCGTGAAAGATGTTTCTCCTTAGAAGATCGGAACCAGATCAACCAGCTTCCCACCGTCAAAATAGAAAGAAAGACGGCCGATATGGTCCAACGCCACTGGTACTGGTAAGCGCTAATTTCATCCAATGTTCTAAGCAGATTAGACTCAAAATCTGTCGCCAGTAAATGATAGCCATCCAACAACCCGGCACCCAAAAAGCCGATACTCAACAAAAAATAAACGCCCTCTTTGTGTGTGTAAAAGCGTACCAGTCCAAATGTGCCTACAAACAAAGCACTGCTAACCACTGTAAATTCTAAAAATGCCTGGACCCCGTGTGATATCTGCCAGTTCATACCGCGCATCAGCAAGCGAAACCCAATTAGGGCTGCAAAAACAACCCCATAAATGATCATTTTTTGTCTGACAATTGCATGCTGATTCATTTTCATCCTGATTATTGGGTATCAATCATCGTTGGGAAACCAGATGACCCTGATTTATCATTAGGCGAGGATGGCATGGGTATCTTTACCATCTAAAGTAGAAAGCTTGTAGGCAGATGGTACTGGTGACAACTAGCGGCAGTTATCCCCCGTTGGTACTATTGGCGGTGTTTCGTATTCCGTATTCCATATACGGTTCACGGTATACGGTTCACGGTATACGGTTCACGGTGTAATTATGCGTAAATTAGCCCCCGTTATTATTATCGTTTTTGTTTATCTGGTTGTGGGCAGCCTGTATGCTGTTAAAACCCCGGACTGGCAGGCGCCAGATGAACCAGCCCATTATAATTATATTCGCCAACTAGCAAACGGCCGTTTACCAATCATGGAATTAGGCGATTATGATGAAGAATACCGCAGCGAAATCGTTAGCTCTCGTTTTGCACCCCAGTATGATATTGCTCCCCTCACCTATGAAGATTGGCAGCCTCCCCTTTACTACCTACTGCAAACTCCCATTTATCTATTAACTGGAGGATCGCTCACCGCTTTACGATTGTTTTCTGTGCTGCTGGGGGTGGGAGTGGTCATATTGGCCTTTGGCATTGCCCGGCTCTTATTTCCAGCCCAAGAATGGGTAGCCTGGACAACGGCCGTATTCGTCGCCTTCCTTCCTCAACATCTGGCCATCCTCGCTTCCACCAATAATGACGCCCTGGCCGAACTGCTCATTGCCGCTCTGCTTATTCTGCTAATCAAATGGAGCCAGCAACCCCGCACGGCCGATTCAGCCACCCTCCCCCTTTCCATTGGAGTTCTGTTGGGATTGGGTTTTCTAACAAAAGGGACGGTGTATTTAATGACGGCCGTTGTCGCTGTCGTTTTGCTGTGGCGTTGTTGGGGCCAATGGGGGAAGCTCATCCATAATGGACTACGAATTTTTGTGCCCGCTTTCCTCTTGGGCGCATTGTGGTGGGGGCGCAACAGTCTGCTTTATGGCGGCCTGGATATTCTGGGTAAAACTCGTCACGACAGTGTCGTCATCGGCCAGATTCGTACCGCGCAGTGGATTGCCGAGTATGGTCTGGCAGAAACAGGTCGCCGTTTTGCCCAAACCAGCTTCAATAGCTTTTGGGGGCAGTTTGGTTGGATGGCGCTGCCTATGCTCAACCCACCCTGGTTATACCCCTTGTTGTGGCTGTTGACGGGTACGGCCGCATCCGGACTCATCCTGGCATTTTTCATCTGGCCCAAAAATAAAGACACTTCCCGTAAAACATCCCTCCTCACCCTGGCCCTCATCATCCCCGTTTTTCTTTTTGGGCTGACGGCCGCTTTACACATCGGCTACAATCTAACTTTTGTCCAGCATCAGGGACGCTACTTGTTCCCGGCCCTCATTCCCATTGGTCTGGGGATGGCTGTAGGGTTGGGCGCGTGGGGATTGTTGTTGACACGGCCGTTGGCCTCTCGCTTCCCCTCCCTACTTTACTTGCTACCCCTCAGTCTGGGTCTTGCCCTCGTCGCCATAGATATATATATGCTCTTCCGCTTTATCGTACCAGAATTAAGTGCCTGAGATTTATAGCCCGATGTAACCATTCAGGTGCCCGGCACTTCATTACCAAGTCTACTGGAGTAGCACACTCGTTTATAAGTGCCGGGCACCTTGGGGGAGTGAATGGTTACAGCCCGATTTTGCAAATCGCAAGCTAATGACCAATTCACCCTACAGAATTGGTCATTAGCGGATAGTATGCTATTTTTAGCCTGCGACTTCACTCCATCCAACAACCGTAATCAGGCACACCAGTTAGTACACAGCAAGAAGCTACTGCGTGTTACTGAGCAATATAAAATAACATGACACCAGAACAAAAAGCCCGCCAACAAATAGATAAACTCCTCCATTACGCTGGTTGGGGCGTGCAAGACCGGGAGCAGATGAATCTCTTCGATCAGGCTTTGTGCAATTTGAGACACCCGACGACGGCCGTAAATTTTCCGAACTGTACAACATCCACCACCTGACCAATAACGCCATGGATGTCAGCCGTGATGTCAATCGGGTTTATATCAGTACTATCCAGCGACTGTATGCGATGCTCAAGGATGAAGAGTTGGATGAGGAAGTAGAAGAACATTCCTTGTATGAAATGTATGAATCAAACGTAGGGGCGGGTTTGAAACCCGCCCCTACCACAGGTAAAGATATGGGATACAATCCACATAAACATCATCGTCGATCAATCCGGCTGAAAGGGTATGATTACACTCAAGCTGGAGCGTATTTTATTACGATTTGCGTCAAGGGTGGGCTATGTGTGTTGGGTGATATTATAGACGAGAAAATACAATTGAATGAGATGGGGGGAATTGTTCAGGCATGTTGGGATGATTTACCAAACCATTATTCACATGTTGATTTAGACGCTTTTGCCATCATGCCCAATCATATACACGGCATTATTGTTTTGGATACCGACCATGTAGGGGCAGGTTTGAAACCTGCCCCGGCAAAACGGCATGGTTTGCCGGAAATTGTCAGGGCTTTAAAAACATTTTCCTCAAGGCGCATTAATTCATTGCGTGACACAACAGGTACGGCTTTTTGGCAACGTAATTATTACGAACAAATCATCCGGAACGAACGTCACTTAACGGCCATACGCCAATACATCCTCAACAACCCCATCAACTGGAAGGTCGATAAATTACATCCCCAAGCACCAGTAAACAAGTTTAATCAACAGTGGCAAACTTTAGTTTCCGCTAAATTTTTTAAAATTTAAACAACCAAAACAGATCGGAGTTGCCTCTGATTTTTGAAAATATCAATATTGTGGGTTGAAGCGGTCGCTTATTAGGTCAAAATCACCTTTTTTGCCTTTTTAACCCGTCGATGACCTTCAATTCCTTTCGGTAGATGGTCTGTCGCCGACCTCTTTTCTCGAATTCTCTCGATAAACACGTACTCTTTTGGAAAACTCTCTTGGCTCAATGCCCGGCGTAGCCGCCCAGGTGTCCTTTTCGGTTTTCTATCCCAAAATCCTGTGGATAACGGAGGTAATACAGCAGCCAAATAAGTCAGTATGTTTCCTGCCAGCATACTTAACTCGGGAAGCCGCTGAACGCTTATAGTAGAAAAAACAAACTGACGCCCCATTCCCATCATTTGCTTTGCCGCCAAAGCAATTTGCTCTACTGGCCAACGGTCAAGATATAATAAAAAAACCGTTTCTGGTTTTGCTTCAAAATTGTATCCCAATACCAACGGTTTCTTGTAGAGCGGATCATCAAAGACCAAAATGGAGTAACTCTCTTCTGTATCAGCTACTTTTTGGTCAGTTCGTACCAGGTTGTTCCAACCTTTGACATGAATTGTTCGCCCATCACGCTCAAAACTTGTCTTGAAATCTGGTTTGCTGGCTGGAATCTTTTTTCCTTTGCGTTTTCGTGACACGGGACGCACAATTCTCCCATATTCTGGTGGTCGGCCAGTTTTCTTGCGGGGCGGCAACTCACTACGTCTTGCTGTACAATTGCATGCTAGGCGAATCGTAAATAGAGGCACCCCAGCCTCTTGTACATCCTTAATAGTAATTCCAGCATCATGGACAAACACCTCATTCCCACCAAGATGTTGGCTTACATAGGAAAGCACTCGTTCTTTTAGATGCTTATCATCCATCTCACCATCTTTAGCACGAATAATCTTCTTCAGCAGTGGAATGCGGTGTCCGTTTATCTCTCCTACCTCAACAAGCACGCCATAACCAACGCCTTTTTCAGTTCGACCTGTCAGACCACAATAAAATTTCCCCGCCCAATCCAGTAAACGAGGCCGCCAGAAAATGATAAGGTCTCCAGCAATCGGAGTATACCCTTCATAACTGTGTGTCTTCCACTTGCCCTCACGCACTACAAGCCCATTCCACTTGGCAATTAACTCATCGATGTTCCATACTCCGTATCGAAGGGCACTCCAGCTACGTCTAATCTGCTGGTCTGTCAAAGATAGAGCTAATAGTGCGGTAAAAATTGCACCACGACTTTTCAAAAAAGCACCACTCATCATTGCCCACATTAGATATATCAGTCCAAGATTTGTTCCTACAGGTACTTCATTTACAACTTCCTCAAGAAGTTGTATAGTTTGTTCAGAAGCGGTTGACATAGTTTCTCCTACAGAGAGGGTAGCACCCGATTTGCACTACGTTACGTTTTTTGTAACATGGGTTACGCTCATGCGTAACTCATGCTCTCAAAAACGTAACGCATATAAAAGCAGGTTACGTTTTATATTACCAGAGAAAATGTACTCAAACTTCTTGTTCCGTTTCAATACCGACATCAACCTTTGAGCAATTTTCACAAATGGTTTCTAACCTTTGGGTTAGCAAGATCGGCGGATTGAGCAATTTAGACATTTTAGCCCAACCATCGTCTTGTCGTTTCAATCAATGACGCTGATTTCTCTCTGGGAATCCAGTAAACGTAACGTATAAATCAGAACATTTGTTATAGTTCTACCCTCTTTGTAGCTATGAAACGATTTTCTCAATTCCAGTGGTCATTACCTACCTCCGTCAAAAGTTGGTTGGGATTGCTATTTTGGCTAACAGGCATTTTAGTGGGAATTTGGATTAGTTATCGTTACTTGGATCCTTCATTTGATGTAACGCCAGAACCAAGCAAAAGTATTTGGCTATCCGATGTGACCTTTTACGGCAGCATTTTTATACTATTTTTGGGCTTTGCAATCTTGGAGCAAACATCAGATGTTATTGGGTTAACATTCATAATGCTGGCTCTAACTATTGGCAATTTGTGGGATTTTTACCCACAGAATTGGATTCGTGTTCTCGCCGGTTTGTTAGTTGTTATTGGATCTGCAATCATATTCGTAAACTTAAGGATTTTTCTGTAGATAAATTTCGGATTTTGGTCAACTATAGTCAAAATAAGTTACCATACCCTCCTTTAATCACCACCAAAATGACAAGGAGTGAATATGGCAACTCAAGCAAAGATGATAAACCAAGAAGAAATCAAAGACAAACAGATAAAATTTCAAGATATTCTGTCAGATGAGGAATTGGAAGCGTTGTTTATTAAACATGGGGTTCAAGACTACAGAAAACGGAAGCTATTTGTACGCTGTTTTTTTGGCTAATGGTCTTTTCCTCCAGTCAGCCTGCCAATCGTGGGTCGCTTTTACAGTTAGTTGGCTTCTTTTTGGGCGCGGCTCTTATCTTATTTCCAGACAGGAACATAACAACATTGTCCAAGGTGGCTGTGAGTAAACGGTTAAGTAATGTGAGTTGGTACCTGTTTCGTGGCGTATACAACCATCTGCTCTCTCGATATACAGATATTCTCAATGCCGAAGACAATAAATTCCTCAAGCAGTTCAAAGAGGCTTTCGCTATTGATGGTAGCGTAATTGCTCTGAGCAAGGTGATGGAAAAGGTGTTTGAAAGCGTACATAAAGGGAAATCAAGTCTAAAATTGAATGCAAAATACTCCATGAAGACAGAAGTGGTCACCAAATTACAAGTTACCAGTGGGAAACGGCACGATAGCCAATTTCGATTTGTAACTCAAGTAGAAAACTGTCTTTATTTGATCGATTTAGGATATTGGTCATACACATTGATAAACAAAATCATCACGGTTGGCAGTTTTTTTGTCATGCGCTTGAAAAGTAGCTGTGACCCTCTCATTACTGCAATAAATTGTAATACTCATCAGCATTTGGTTGGAAAACGTTTGTCAGAAATTGGTTGTTTCCTTAATACACAGGCTGCCACTGGTTATGTAGACTTGGCTGTCACTTTATCTAAGGCAGCCAAGCCCCGTTTCAATGATAGAGTTCGTCTGGTTGGTGTGTTTTACGAAGGGGAATGGCGATTTTACATTACAAATATTTTCAATGTAGCGTTCTCGCCACAGGTTATCTATGATGTATATGCTTCTCGGTGGCAAATTGAGATATTTTTCAATCTCATCAAGAATATTCTTAAATTGGACAACATCATTTCTCGAACTAAAAATGGAATCATGATTGAAATCTATTCAGCATTGATTTTCTATCTCTTGGTTCGCATTATTATGGCACTGGCTGCTCAAAAAACAGGGAAATCCATACATGAACTCAGCTTTGAATGTTCATATAAGCTAGTTCAAGGATTCATGCTATCTCATTTTCATCGTTTTTTAGAACCTTCCTTGCAAGCTGTTGAAGTTATGTTTGAGCATATGATTGATATAGTAGCCATGATGGGATTTTCTCGAAAGAAGTCGCAAATGGTTAAATTACACGAGTGCTTCGCTTAAGTTTACGAATATGAACACTTGACATACCCCAAGTCAGCTATTCATAAGCGTTGAGGGGGCTTTGCTCCACGCGCTTGGTCAACTCGCTAACAGTCAATCGAGTATAAATCTTAGTGGTATTTAGACTTTCGTGCCCCAACAACCGAGCCAGTCCAATCAGGTCACCGGGATGCTGTTTTAAGTAATTGTGAGCAAATGTGTGGCGTAAATCATGTGGTCGCATATCTGCTGGCACTAATTCCCGACTGGCACAATCTTTCGCCAACTGGTTTACCACCCGCCACATAGCTGGGGAACTTAGCTGGTTTCCTTTTTGACTAACCCAAAAAGGAGAATTTGCATACTGTTTTTGAAATGGCATCCACTTTTTAACAACTTCTTTCAATTTAGGCTCACAATCTAAAGTGGGAGCTACATACTCAGCCAAGGCAGCACGTGCAGAGCTATTTAGGGGGACAGTCCTCGTTTTATTCCCTTTGCCAGCCCGAATTAAGACCAAACCGCTCCGTTGTTTCAGAGTAATGTCTTGCCAGAAAAGTGCTTGGCACTCACCAATACGCATCCCCGTTTGCAGCAACATTTGCACAATGGCGTAATCTCGTTTTCCATATCGCCCTTTTTGTGCTGCTCGCAACAGCGCATGGATAGCTGTGTTCGTTAAAGAGTCTGGCGCATCTGTTTGCACCTGCTTGACTAACTTCAATTTATGCGCTGGATTTTCAGCTAAATGTCCCTGGTTAACAAGCCACTTACACCAAGAACGAAGGGCTGAAAGATGAACATTAACCGTGGCTGCCGCAGATTGCTGTTGTAAATGGACACGGTAACTCATCAACGTGATGGGGGTTAAGTCTGGCAAGCTGAAGGGCTGACCTTCTGCCTGTTCATACCAAAGTAGAAAACGCTGCCCTACCCCTTTATAACGAGCATGGGTCAGTGGCGACACATCATCTGCTTGCATTGCTTGAAGCCATGCAGCCAACAGTTGGGGAGGTGCATTCATACTAATTTCCGTATTCTATTTCGTTTTTTTTCGCAGTTAGACCCCATATATTTCATACTTCAACCTCTTTTGCTACCTAAAAGTGAAATAGAATGTTCCTTCTATACTGTTGTTTCTTATACTGCCATCCTTATCAATTTTTAACCAACAATGGAGGCAATTATGAAACACCAATGGACTTTAGATGAACTGATCGACAGTTGGACCATTCAACCCAATGAATGGGAATTGTGCCAACGCCAACGAACTGAGCCAAATAAGTTAGGTTTTGCTCTTCTTTTAAAGTGCTTTCAAATCCAAGCTCGTTTTCCAAGTCAGCAAACAGATGTCCCGCAAGCTGCTATCGAGTTTGTCGCTCGCCAACTGAAGCTGTCATCTGCTCATTTTATGTCTTACTCATGGCAAGGGCGTACCATCAAGAGACATCGAACCATCATTCGCACCTTTTTAGGGTTTCGAGAGGGGAATGTGGCAGACGCAGAAGTTGTCATCACTTGGCTTTGTCAGGAATGGTTGCCACATGAACCTCATCAAGAAGCATTGCTCTCTGCTATCTATCAATATTACCGAAACCATCGCATTGAGCCTCCAACAAAAGGGCGAATGACACGCATTATGAATTCTGCCATTCGCCAATATGGTGACCAATTCTGCGAAACGTTGATGAACCGATTATCGTTGTCTACAAAAGAACAATTGGATGCACTTGTGGCCATTGCAGAAGATAAGGCTCCTAAAGCGCACTCGATTTTTGCCAAAATCAAAGTCGATGCCGGTACAATTAGCTTAAAGAGCATGCTGACCGAACTAGAAAAACTGAATCACATCCAACAATTGGCTTTACCTGATGACCTATTTGTGGATGTACCCAATTCAGTCCTCAAACAATACCGGCAACGAGTCGCCATCGAAGCCCCACGAGAGGTGCGCCGACACCCTGACGCTGTCCGCTACACTTTGTTGGCCGCTTTTTGTTGGTTACGTCGGCAGGAAATTATCGATAGTCTCATCGATTTGCTCCTCGGCATTGTCAAACGCATTCACGCCAATGCTGAAAAAGTCATTCTCCGGCAAGTCCTCAAGGAGATTAAAAAGGTATATGGCAAAGGCAAACTGCTCTACAAAATCGCCAAAGTGACCACCAAACAACCCAAAGGGGTTGTCAGCGATGTTATTTACCCTGTTGCCAGCGAGACGCTCCTCAATCGGGTGGTGGAGGAGTATGAAACCAGCGACAGCTACGAAGTAAAAATTCAAAAGAAAGCACGCGGTTCTTATGCCCGCCATTACCGCCGTATGGTTCCCTTGCTATTGAACCGACTGAAATTTCAAAGCAACAATGAATACCACCAACCGCTTATTCAAGCCCTGACCCTCATTACTCAGTACGTTGACAGTGACAAACAATATTACGCAGATGATGAAGCTGTGCCGTTAGCACAAGTCGTTTCCGAGGAGTGGTGGGATGAAGTGGTGTCTGTTACCAAACGAGGCAAACAACGCATCAATCGCATTGGCTATGAAGTCTGCGCGTTCCAGAAATTGCGGGAAGCCTTGCGCTGTCGAGAAGTATGGGTGCAACATGCGGCTCGGTATCGTAATCCGGCGGAGGATGTTCCTCAAGATTTTGAGGAAAAACGCCCCACTTATTATGAAGATTTGAAGCAACCGCTAGATGCCCAGACCTTCATCAACCAGCTTCGTCAAACGATGGTGGATGCTCTCACCCAATTCAATGATGAGTTTTCCAAAAATGAACATGTGACAATATTGCCTAGAAAAAAGCGAAAGATTAAACTTTCGCCACTAACACCACAACCTAAAGCACCTCACATTCCCTTCCTGAAACAAGCCTTACAGCAACGCTGGCCCATGACTGACCTCCTCGACATGCTCAAGGAAACCGATTTGCGAGTCAACTTTTCCAAACAGTTCAAAACAGTCTCTACTCGTGAAGAACTCGATCAACCCACTTGGCAAAAACGGTTGCTCCTTTGCCTTTATGCCTTGGGGACAAACACCGGTTTTAGTCGTGTCGGTCATGATGAAACTGCACGCAGCCTGCAGCATATTCATAAACGATACATGACCAAAGATAATCTTCGAGCCGCGATTTCTGAGGTAGTCAACGCTATTTTTCGCATCCGACAACCTCAAATCTGGGGGGAGGCTACCACTGCTTGTGCCTCGGACTCGAAGAAGTTTGCCGCTTGGGACCAAAATCTATTGACCGAATGGCATATTCGTTACCGAGGTCCAGGCATTATGGTGTATTGGCATATAGACAAAAAAGCAGCCTGTATTCATTCTCAAGTCAAAAGCGTTTCCTCTTCTGAAGTTGCTGCCATGATTGAAGGGGTTCTCCATCATTGCACAGATATGCAAGTGGAAAAGAATTACGTCGATTCCCATGGGCAAAGTGAAGTCGCTTTTGCTTTCTGTCATTTGTTAGGTTTCCGTCTGCTTCCCCGACTCAAACCTATCAGCCGCCAAAAGTTAGCCCGTCCTTATCCGGCCAAAGCGGGGGAGTTTGAAAATTTAAAGGCGATTATGAACAAACCAATTCGTTGGGAATTGATAAAACAACAATATGATGAAATGGTAAAGTTCGCGACAGCCCTCCGTTTGGGAACTGCCGAAGCGGAATCTATTTTACGCCGTTTTACCCGCCATGGCATTCAGCATCCAACCTACAAAGCTTTGGTAGAGTTGGGTAAAGTAGCGAAAACGATCTTTCTTTGTGAATATCTTCATTCTGAACCCTTGAGAAGGGAGATTCAGGAGGGGTTGAATGTGGTTGAAAATTGGAACAGTGCCAATAGTTTCATCTATTTTGGTCGCAGTGGTGAAGTGGCTACGAATAACCGAGATGCCCAGGAAATTTCTATTTTAGCCATGCACTTGTTGCAAATCTCCTTAGTTTACGTCAACACTTTGATGATCCAGCAAGTTTTGGCAGAACCCGATTGGGAAAACAGATTGGAGATGGAGGATTTACGCGCCTTGACCCCCCTCATTTATGCCCATGTCAACCCGTATGGTAGGTTCCATCTTGATCTGGATGAACGGTTACCGCTTGATGATTAACTGATTTCTTTGAACGACGGTGAGGCTGCCGCCAATCATCTTTTCGTGCTTCAGATTGTTAAACTGTGGCACTTGGTGACAGCTTCGCCAGTTTTACGCCTTAAAGAAAATATACAAATTCCACAAACAACTTTAGCCAAACTTTATCCAGACATTGGATTGGGGATGCTGCGCCAAGAATTGGCTGCACCAGGGCGTATTTGGCTGTTGTTGCGCTGTTACGATGTATCTGGACGCGGCTGGGTTGATGTTACGCAAGCGCGAGCGATGTTAACTGGTAAAGAAGCTGTTCTGAAGGTTTGTGGCTGGCGTCAGCTTCGTAATCTGTTTAGGCAAGGGGAAGATGT
>JAAEOP010000623.1 GCA_024223125.1 Chloroflexota bacterium | reverse complement strand
GATGGCGAAATATTGCTCAAAGGCCCTGGCGTCTTCACTGAATATTACAAAAACCCGACCGCGACGCGCCATGCGTTTACGGCCGACGGCTGGTTCTGCAGCGGCGACATTGGCGAACTGGACGAGGACGGCTATCTGCGTATTACAGACCGCAAGAAGAATATTATTGTCACGGCCGGGGGCAAAAATGTCGCTCCGGCCCATATCGAAAACTTACTGATGCACAGCCCCCTTATCAGCCAGGCAATGGTACATGGGGACAAACGCAAATATCTGGTAGCGCTCATCACTCTGGACCCGGAAACCATTCAGATATGGGCCGATGAGCAAGGTAAAGGGGCCATGTCTTACGAGGAGTTGAGCGGGGATACGGCCGTACACCCCCTGGTTCAAGCCATCGTAGATGAAGCCAACCAATATCTGGCCCGCTATGAGCAGATCAAATATTTCCGCATCCTACCGGAAGAAGTGAGCGTGGAAAACGACATGTTGACCCCCACCCTCAAACTCAAACGGCGCGTTGTGGAAGAGAAGTATGAGGATTGGTTGGATGGTATGTATGATGCGGCCGTGAAGCCTCCGGCTTCATAATGATTTTGGGTAAGGTGCGTCATGGGAAATTCAAAACGAAGATTCGTAGGCTGTTAGCATGACCTTTGCACGTCAAAATTTTAATTGCATAACTGGAAAATATCGGACGCTTTCACACTGTTATGTTAATCGAATCAAGCAAAAATGGCCTAAAAATATCAAATTCACTTGTCATAACGTGCTGTTTGGCGCAATTTAGCACATTGTATTTCCAGTTATGCAATTGTTCAGAGCATGTGCAAAGGTCATGCTAGAACAAGAAAAACTTCAGTTAGAAGCAACACAGAAGGCAGTAGAAATTACCGAACTTGTATCTACTAAAGATGCTACTAGCCGATCTTTACTTCCGACATCAATTCAGCCACTTGAAGATACACCCACAACTATCCCCCTCGGTGCAACGCCCTCTTTCGTTCCAACAGTAAAACCTTCTCTAACTCCCACAACGGAACTATCACTACAAGAGCCCTCGATCAGAAACGGAGAAGAATCAAATTTATGGATTTCGTGCGATAGTAATATGGATATTGAAGGCAGGAACTTCACCTGGATCGGGCCAGATGCAGGTAGCTGTAACATATCGTTATTGCAAAATGAATTTGTTGTTGGAGCGGCAGATAGATTTCAAGAGTTTATAAATGCTCCACCAGAAGAAACAAGATGTGTTGCATTCTTGCTACACGGCCCGTTAAATATAACTATTTCAATGAAAGTAGCGGGTGGAGGGAACTTTCATTCTGCGGCTGACCTTTACAACATTAGTTATTTCGAGGAAAAATGGATTGAATTGGATCATCATCAAACGTGCAACTTCAATGAAAGAGGATACGACAAGATCACATGCACTCAGGATGGCTGTTCTCAGGAATAGGTAGTATCAATTACGAACATGATTATTACAATTCGTTAGTCCTATTAGATAAAATACTCCGCCTTCTGCTCAGGCAGGTCTTCTCGATATGCTACAGGTGGCTCCAACAAATTTGAGTCAGGAATAGATTTTTGGGTGCTAGACGGTCGTAAGACAACAATAAATTAGAGTAAAGAACGAATGGCGGGCACGGCCGTACCCCTCATCACCCCACTCCTCACCCTCATCATGGTATAATCCTCACCCATGAGCGAACTTGCCAACCCCCACGACCGCTTCTTCAAAGAGACTTTTTCCCGTGTTGAAATCGCCCGCGACTTTATTGCCAACTACTTACCGCCGGATGTTGTCGCTGTCCTGAACCTGGATACGTTGGAAGGACAGCCAGACAGTTTTGTAGACGCCGATTTGCAAGAACAATTTGCCGATTTGCTCTACCGTGTACAGTTGCATGACGGCCGTGACACCCACATCTACTTCCTCCTGGAACACAAAAGCTGGGTAGAGCAGTTTGCCATGTTCCAACTGCTGCGTTACATGGTTCGTATTTGGGAACAGGATAGGCGCAAAGGAGACCCGCTGCGGCCGATTATTCCGATGTTGGTGTATCACGGCCGTGAGCGGTGGCGAGCGGCAACTGATTTTGGCGGCTTGTTTGCAGGAGATGAGGCATTACGGCCGTATTGGCCCCAATTCCGCAGCGAACTATACGACCTGTCCGCCCTCAGCGAGAAAGAAATTCGGGGCACAGCCCATCTGCAAATCGGGTTGCTGGTGATGAAATACGTTTTCGATCCCGCCTTACAAGAACATCTGGCTGACATCTTTGCCCTCTTCCATGATCTGGCTGAAAGTCAGACGGCGCTGGAATACTTGCGAACAGTATTGTATTATATTGGCAAAGCGGCGGCCTATCTAAAACCAGAGGAGATGGTGACGGTGGTACAGAAAGTATTAGAAGATGAAGGAAGTGAAATCATGCAAACAGTAGCCGATTACTGGATTGAACAAGGGATGGAACGTGGCTTGAAGCAAGGTGTCGAGCAGGGTGTCGAACAAGGTGTTGAACAAGGATTGCAAAAAGCCATCTTGGACGTTTTGACCATCCGTTTTGAAGTTGTGCCACGAGAGGTGGAGATGAAGGTCACGGCCGTTAACAACACCCACCAATTACGCCAATTGCTACAGCAGGCAGTTCAAGTAGAAGATCTGGCAACCTTTGCTACCCTGCTCACGGGTAGATAAAGAAGCTACGGCCGTCACCCATCCTGATCTTGCTGTCGTTTTTTGTCTAGCAGGCGGGAGGCAAGGGTTCCGCTGGTTGGGGGTGTTTGGGGTGGTTTTGCCGGTGGGGGAGTCGGGGACGTTTTCTCCTCCGTGATAGTATCTTCCTGTTGAATGGGGGGCGGCACGGCCGTACCCACCTCAACGTCATCCTCCGATTTTTGCATCCCTGCCCGCTGTTTGGCCTGGAACAGACGAGAGACCTGCTCTGTGCGTGGGGTAGGGGTCGCTTTTTGGGGTACAAAGCGGCCAAAGGTGGCTGCATACGCCCGCTCCCAATCGCGCCGGGTAATGATTAGACGACGGACGGCAATATCCAACGGTAGCAGCAAGACGGCCGCCAACACCAGCCAGGGCCAAATCGGTTGGGCAATCGGTTCGGTGGGCAAATTGTGGGCAAAGATAGCGGCGGCCGCTTCATCTACCCCGCCTAACCCGGCCAAATCTTGCCCTCCCGTCCGTTCCGCCAACGATTCCAACAAGCCTGGGTTGGATTCAAACTGCTGGTATTCTGGCGAATAGCCCAATACCCAACCACTGGTCTGGCCAATGCTCACTTCTTCATCCAGCGGGTCTGTGCCCGCCACGCGGATAAAGTACGCGCCGTCACTCTGAGGGGTAAAGTCGCCTACATAACGGCCGGGGGCTACCTGCGGCAACATCAGATTTTGCACGGCGCCATCGGGGGCAACGACGTTGGCTTCCAGCAATAAATTGTTTAAGAAGGTTTCGTCGGCGGCGCGGGCGTCTACAGTCAGGGTGGCATTTTCATCGTCGAAGGTTACGGCCGTTTCAATCTGACTATCCCGATCCTGCGAAACAGTCCAGCGCACCGTTTGCGCCCAAAAAGCAGGGAACCCTTCCCATTGCACCCAATCCTGCCCCCAACGGCCAGTGGCGTCCGACGTCCAGGCCACCGCCCGCCCCAACCCATATTGCCACGCGGCCAGTAAGGGGTCTTCTTGATGGGTGGTCAGGATAACTTGAGCTGTATCTTTGGGGCTGGTTCCCACATAACCGTAAAGGGGGGGGACGGCCGCAATCCCCGATAAAATAAGGCTGTCACTGTGCAGATTGGGGAAGAAGCGTTCTTCAACAAGATAGCTGCGCTGGATATTGGTTGTTTCCTGAGTGAAGATTTGGGGTAGATTGGCGGCGCGGTCGGTAAAGTGGAAACGGCCGTTGCCCCGTTCCGCCATCTGTTGCAGCCAGGGCACATCCGCCCCATCCCCAATGCTGACAAAGGAGATGGTGACATCTTCGGCCGTTAGCCCATCCAATAGTTCTGGGACGCCTTCCTTTTGTTCCGAATCAGCGCCATCCGCCAGGACGATGATATGTTTGACTTGATTGGAAGATTGAGACAGGGCTGCGGCGGCCGCTTCCAACCCGGCGCGTACATAAATACCGCCCCCGCCGGCGCCAATATCCTGAATCAGCATAATGGCAGTCGGTTTATCGCTGGCTGGCAACGGGCCAATTACCTGATCCGGCGCCGTGTCTACGGGAATGACGGTGATGTCGTCGAAATCGTTTAGCAGTTCTACCACCCGTATCGCCCCCTCGGCCGCCAGTTGGATTTTGCTCACTCCCCCTTCTTGCGCCCCCATACTGCCAGAACGGTCAATGACAATGACCATGCTCACAGCCGGAAAACGTTCCTGATCTTTAATTTGCATTTCTACCGGCAGGGTTTCTTCCAATGGGGTTTTGAAGTAGCCGCCCATGCCATAACTTTGCGGGCCGCCCACAGCCACCAGGCCACCGCCCAAATCGCGTACATAACTTTGCAATGTGTCCATTTTGCGCGGCGTTAGATTTTTACCATTTACATTCACCAACACGATGCTGGCGTAGTTGCTCAGTTGGGCCAGGCTGGCGGGCAGGTTGGCCGGGGTAATACGGTCTACCTGCAAGCTGACCGCTTCTAAGGCTTGTTGCAGTTGGACAGATTCGTCCGGTTGGGGGACGCCTTCATCATCCACTGTGCCGTCATTGGCTACGATGAGGATGCGCGGCGGGCCGGTGATTTCGGTGAAGGCGGCCAATTCGTTGTTTTGGTAGTAGGTGTCTTGCTGCGGTTCTAGCTGCACCCGGTAGCGAGCGAATTCTTGCCCGCCAGCCTGCAGGCGGATGGAAAAGTTGTTGACACCGCGTCTCAAGTCCACCGATTCTTCGTGGACAACTGTGCCGCCGGAAAGGACGCGCAGGGTGGCGGGCATGTTGGTGTCACTTTCGGCCGTGACGTCAATACGAAAGATTTCCCCCTGGCTGATGCGGGTGGGGGCGTTGACTTTGGTAAGCCACGCCTCGCTACCGGCGTTGTCCCGGCTGAGGGGAACGTAACTAATTTCTACACCGGCGTTGGCGGCCAATTTACCCGCTTCATCGCTGTTGCCAATGGTGGCTGCGCCGTCGCTGAGGATGACAATGCGGCGGGCGCTGCCGGCCGGAAAAAGAGCCAATCCTAACCGCACCGCTTCAGCCAGATCCGTTTGCAGACGTTGGGGCACAGTGGTAACAGGCGCCAATTCGGCCAGACTGCTCATGGGACGTTCTACCAGGGCATTGGCGCCAAAAAGAATAACGGCCGCCTGATCGTCTATTTCCATTGTTTCAATAGCCGCCCGTACAAACTGTTCCGCGTTGGCTGCCTGTTCGCTGGAAACGGAATCGGAGGCGTCCATGAGAAAAACAACAGCCAGGGTGTCGTTAGCCTGGACGAATTGGGTCCCCGCTAAAGCCAGAGCCAGCAGCAGTACAATCAACACTCGCATACCAACGCTAACCCAATCTCGCCAACGACCCCGAATGCCAGGACGCGGCCGTCCCAGCCAAATGATAAATGGGATGGCGAGTAAGAGTAGGAGGGCGAGGGGGGTGGTGAAGGACACGTGGTTCGTGGTTTGTGTTCCGTGTTCCATGTTCCGTTAACGGATAACGGAATACGGTCTAATCCTCATAAACAAGTGGCAAATAAACGGTAAAGGTGCTGCCTGTGCCGTATTTGCTTTCGGCAGTTATGCGGCCGCCGTGCGCTTTAATGATGAATTGGGTTAAGGCCAAACCCATGCCGGCACGACGGTCGTTTCCATTAGCGCTGTTTAAGCCAGTCCAGATTGTTTCCAGACGTTCAGGCGGGATACCGACGCCGTTATCCATGATACGTAATAATATTTCGCTGCCGCTGCTGTTATATTCTATCATGACCATGCCCCCTATTTTATTGAACTTGATGGCGTTATGGAGCAATTGTTGTACGGCTTCTAACAATTGCTGTTCGTCGCCGAGGAGGGTGGTCAGGGTGGTGTCGGGGTGGAAATCTATTTTGACGCGGCGGGCTTCGGTTATGGTGCGTAGATTGCGGATGGCTTCTTGAATAATGCGCTCCAGATGGATCGGTTTGAAGTCAAACTGGCTGCGCATCTGGATGCGGGCGGAAACGTTGATAAGGTTGTCTATGGGGGCGCGTAAGGCGGCAATTTGCTGGTTTAGGTCGCCGACAAACTGTTTGTCGCTGTCGCTGACTTTGGCCAGGTATTGTTGTAGGTGACGGTGGATGTCGGTAAACGGCCGTCGTAATTCAGGTGAGACCATTTCCATGAAGCCGGCATACAGATTCACCAGTTCTTGCAAATGCTGTTTTTCACGCGTGAGATGTTGGTTTTCATGAAAGACATAATTGTTAATCTGGCGTAAGCTGACCAGATTTTGGGCCTGGGCCAGTAAAGGACTGATTTGTTTGCCCCAAGTATCCAGCATCTCAAACTCGCGGGGCTGGTAGCCTGCGCCGGTGTATTTTGCGCCCAGCGCCAGCAGACCGATGAGACTATCGCCGGCATGTAAAGGTTGGTACAACACTCGCTGCCATTTGTTCAGCATTTCCCGTTCAGCTTCGGGTATGTTTTCATAGGTTTCCAGGGCATTCATATCGGAGTGGATGAGGGGTTCGTTTTTCTGACGCAGATGTTGGCTGAAGGGGCTGTCGGGGGCAAAGATGATGATGTCATGGGGGAGAGCGCTTAGGCCGGCTAACGGCCGTAAAACCAATCCGCCGCCGGGTACATCGTCAGCCAAAAAGAGCCAGGCGTCGTCTGTAGTCAGGTTGGACTGTACCAGCCGTAAAAACATCTGCCCCAACTGGGCCGGTTCGGGCATGTTGCCGCTAATGTTGCTGTAATTGGCCAGCGCTGTTTCTCGTTTGTTACGGCCGAAGAGGAAAATGCGGTTGGTGATGTTATTGACCCAGCGGTAGATGAGGGTGAAGAAGGCGGCAAAGAGAGCGGCAGCGATGATGAGGATGAGGGTTTGGGATTCGACGGCCGTTTCGGCTGGCAAATCAGTCACAATCCGCACGATAAAGGACAACGCCAACCAGGTCAAGCCAAAAATGATAAGGGTTCCGGACAGGCGGCTGAGAATCTGGCGGGAAGCAAGCTGCAAATCTGGCAAATGAACGCGTGTTAGCGTAACGGTGCCGATGAGGGCGGCAATGATGATGATTAAGATGCCAATTTGTTGCCAGCCAGATTGCCCTGGTTGGCGAATGGAGGCCATAGCAAAGCCGATGGAAAAGAGGGAGATGTCCAGCAGCCAATAATTGATCTGATTGCGGTAAATGGAGGCCGATAAATGTGATTTTTGCTGCTGGGTTAATATCCAGGCGGCGATGACGGGAATGAGCCAACTGGTAATCCAGGTGGCAGCCCAAATGTTGAATTGGGTGATCTGCTGCCCACCCATATTGAGGAAAGGCAAGTAGTAGCCCCAGATGTCTGTATCCAGAGCAACGGCCGTGCCTAGTAATATAAGGCTGACAATGGTGGCTGTCCGGCTGTGTCCTTTAGGGATATTGAGGTAGGCGGCAGTGGTAAGCAGGAGGGCGATGGCCGTTACAATCAACGCATAACTCCCAACCACGCCCCAATTAAAAACAACAATCTCTGGCAGACTCGTGCCCCCAAAAAAGCGTAGGATGCTGCTAGACCACACGGTGGCCGCTAATAATGTCACAGTCCAACGCAAAAGTAACGGCCGCCGTTTCGTTTTCGCGCGCCATAAATAAATAATCATTGCCACAAAACTGAGTGGCAAAAGGGAGATTAGCAAAAACTGCTGGGTCAAAGTCATTGTTTGGTCGCCATCATTGATAATCCGTTGGCAAGATTATACCAGTAACTTGCTTGCTGTCGGAAATGGATATACGGATAGGAACACAGATAAAAATAGAGAAGATCAGTGTTCTTCCCATCCGTGAATACAAAATAGATGATTTATCCCAAATTTATCCCAAATCTTGATTTGGGATATTGTTTGGGAAATCTTTGGGATAAACAGTGAGTGAGGTAAACTATTGGGGAAATGCAGCCTAAATATTATTCAGATTGGGATGATATAGTACGACATTTAGCTAAACGATGGGGGCTATCTGAGGATACGGCCGCAGACCAGATGATGTCTGTTGTGCGTCACAGTATTTATGATCCTGGTCTGGCCCTGATTATTTCTACAACGGGTTTGTTGAAAATGTCTACTGCGCCAACATCTGATCTGGCTACCTGGTTGAACTCATGCCAGGAAGCATCTCAATCATGGCTCTATCGCTATCGTATGGTTGAGCATCATTGCATCCTACGCACTGATAACATGAAGCAATCTTGCTTTTGCACTCTTAAACAAATTGGCCCCATTTTTGTAGACAGCCAGACACACCTGGAAGCAGGAGATGCCTTTTGGCAGATGATGCCGCCCGATAAGCAAGATGAAGTGTTGGAGATACTGCTGCGCGCTCTGTCCCGATTAACCCGTGTTTCCCGCGAATTGGCTGAGGATGAACTGACCTGGTTATGGTCATATATTGATACAAAATCTTATTGATCACCAACGACGATTGACCACTGACCGACGACTGTTGACCGCTGACTACTGAAAACTGTAGACTGAATACTATCTCACCTGGAGTGTGACAATGACAAAACAACGGCCGTATACCATTCTCGCCTTAGCCAGCGATTATAAAGGTGTCCCTTATTTACATGAGGCCAAAGCACAGGGGTGTCGGGTTTTGCTGTTGGTAGCGGCCGAATTTGCAGAAAAAAATTGGCCCTGGGGGGTGATTGATGAGCGTTACATCATGCCCGACTTGTCTAAACAGCCCGACGTAGCTTATGCCGTCAGCTATTTGGCCCGCACAGAAAAGATTGACCGTATTGTGGCTCTAGATGATTATGATGTGGCTACGGCCGCACATTTGCGCGAACATTTACGGATACCGGGCATGGGGGAAAGTACCGCCCGTCACTTTCGGGACAAGCTGGCGATGCGGGTGCAGGCGCAGGATGAAGGGGTGTTGGCGCCGGAGTTTACAGCCGTGTTCCACGACCACGACATCGCCCAATTTTTACAAACTGTGCCTGCTCCCTGGGTACTCAAACCCCGTTTTGAAGCCGGGGCCATCGGTATCCGCAAACTGCGCCAACCTGACGAGGTATGGGAGGCGCTTAATTCGTTGGGTGACCAGCGTTCCTTTTATCTGCTAGAACGATTTGTGCCCGGCGATGTGTACCATGTAGACTCCCTCATCTGGGAACGAGAGGTGGTTTTTGCTATTGCCAGCAAATATGGTATGCCGCCGTTGGCTGTTACCCGTGAAGGGGGCATTTTTAACACCCGCACCTTGCCGCATGAAACAGAGGCGTCTCAGGCGTTATTGGCCGCCAATATACACTTAATGAAAGGGCTACGACAGGTACGTGGTGTGGGACACACAGAGTTTATTAAGGCACATGAAGACGGCCGCCTCTACTTTTTGGAAACGGCCGCCCGTGTAGGTGGAGCCAATATTGATCGTCTGGTAAAAGCGGCAACAGGTGTGGAATTGTGGCAGGAAGCAGCCCGCATTGAACTGGCAAACTTGCGCCGGGAAGCTTACACGCTGCCCAAAATCCACCATGATCAGGCCGGGTTGATCATTTGTCTGGCCCGGCAGCAAACGCCTGACCTATCTGCTTATGATGACCCGGAAATTGTGTGGCGCCTGGTGAAGGCGTATCATGCCGGTTTGCTGGTGGCGGCAGGGGATGACGGCCGTGTCGCTTACCTGCTGAATAATTATGCTCAACGCTTCGGCCGTGACTTTTTAGCCTCAGCGCCCCCCAAAGCTGAGGTGCGAACCAATATCTAATGGTAAGGAACGAAGATCTAATAACTTGTGCATTTGAGATTGGTTCACTCTTTAAGAGTGAACCAATCTTACCCAGTTCAAAACGAATGTACCCTTAAGGCGCGTAAAGTATCAGATCAGGATAAGCGGCAATCATGGCAAACCAGAGGGTGGATCGTACAGGTAAGGCGTTTAGTTGTTTTCCTTGCAATTCTCCTTCAATGGCCTGCCCGCTAAAGTTCCAAACGCTGTCTGTTTGTTGGTCTTGTATATGGCCGTCTTGCCACAAAAAAGTCAGTGTATCTCCATCAACAACCGGGGAATAGGCTGCTCCGGTGGGGCCAATGCTACTGCTGAAAATGGTTACGGCCGTCTCTCCCACCACATCATTCAAAACAGCATCGCCTAATTGTGCTAGTGGGTAAACGGCCGTTTGCTCGCCCACCTGCACCCCCAGCACCACCGCCCCCGGTTTCAGGCGTGGGTCTTGCCCGGCTTCAGAAACGGGGAAGGCAAAACGTCCCGTGTCGCTAACCTGTTCCGCGTAGCCGGCAAATGGGTCGCGGCTGTAATCCCGTCGCTGGCCTGTATCGCGGGAAAGGGATAGCGTGTGCGGATACTGCGCTTTCCACTGCCCCCAGGTTGTCGTTTGCGAAGGCAGCAATGTGAGTCGTTCATCAGTCAACGGCCCCACCACCGCTTCCCCACTGACCTGCACCCAGTATGAGCCGGTCTGATGATCCAGCATCACCATATCAGATTCGTAAAGGGCGCTACTGTTGCCAAAGAGTAGTTCTTCCCCATTAAGCCGCCGATCGTACAGTACACCACTGCGACATAGGGGACAATAGGTAGCCATGAGGGGACGGCCGTTGACTTCATGGCTCACAATCTCGTGAAAATTCAAAATACGAATGGGGTAGGCGTAGGCTGCATTTCCATCCGCATAACCCAACACCAAATCATCTTCCCGCAGCCAATTGTCGGCCTGATTGGCTTCCTCAAAAACGGGGTTGTAAATGGGGGGGATGGCGTCGCGCAGGGATTGAATGAGATCGTTATCGGCCGCGTTTAAGGGGACGGCGCGATTGGCAGCGCGAAAGGTATCAAAATAGATTTCGTCCAGAGGGACGCTGTGTTGGGTCATGTCTACCGGGGGGATGGCTACCAGGTCTATATTGATGGGCACGGCCGTAACCCCCACAGAAGTCGTCTCTTCCAGAGTATTTGTGGGTGGGGTGGGCACGGCCGTAACCTCCACAGTTGTCGTCTTTTCCAGAGTATTGGTTGGCGGGGTGGACACGGCCGTAGCTGCTGCCCCACAAGCCGTTAACAACAAAACTAAAAGAAGAATCCCCATGCGCATAATGATAGTTTAAGGCTATCTTTACACTTTGGCTGGAAGACTGATTACGTTATGAAAGTTTGAACTGCATCCCTGTGTAAGCAATTTGCACGCCACTGTTTAAGACGGCCGTCCGCTCCATACACTCCTCATCCAACACCGGATTACTGTGATTCAGGTGGGTTAATACCAGTTGTGTGGGTAGTTGGGCAAAGTTGGTTAATGTATCTGTGACTAAAGGATGGGCGACGGGGGGACGGCCGTTCAACTCATCATGGCTGTAAAAGCTGGCGTCAACCAGGGCAACATCTACATTGGCTAGAGTCTGTTCCGCGTTTGTCCATTGCTCCCAGGCATCAATGTCTGGCAGGTAAAGCAGGCTGCGTTTTGGGCCTTGAATGCGGAAGGCGAAGGTTCCTGTTTCCCATTCGTCGCGGTGAGGTACAGCAACGGCCGTAATCTGCACATCGGCCGCTAAATCTAGCGTCTGCCCATCTACCAGCGGCACAATGCGTACATTTTCGATGAGTGGGGACCAGAGTTGATTGGACAACAATAATTGGCCCAACTCTCTGGATGCGTAAAGGGGGATGTCGCTCACAGCCATCGCTTCGGGGCCAAGTTGGGGCAGTCCGCCGATGTGCCCCATGTGGGCATGAGTTAAGAAAATGCCATCAGGCTGGCGCAGACGAGACGGCCGCTGCGGGTGCGCCCCTAACACATCGGCCAGCAGATCAAGCTGAAATTTAATGTCGGGCGTGGCGTCTATGAGGGTGACGGCCGTTTCCTTTCCCCGACTATCTACCAATCCCAAACACGCTGCGTATTCAATGCGAGACGGGTCGGCAAAAGCAGCCGCGCAGCGCGTACAACGGCAGCCCGCGTGGGGCAGTCCACCATCCTGCATAATGCCCAGCACAACGGCCGTGACCTGGTTTGCCGGAAATTGAATCATAGAAAAACCTCCTCAATTGACAATTGACAATTATCAATGAACAATGGTAAATGAATCCTCACTTCACAATTCATTACTAATTAGTAACTGTACAGGTGCGACGCACTTTTCCCAGAGTAATGTCAATGTCGCTGCTCTTTGCAAGTGCGTCGCACCTCTGGAAGCTGAACAGTTACACTAATTATTCACAATTCATTATTCTTTTGCCAGCGAGGTCTGGAAAAAGAGATGGACTCTTATGAGGGGAAAATAGATGAAAAAGTTATCACAACGTTTGCAAATGGTTCCGCCCTCGATGACTCTGGCGGTGAATGACAAGGCCAAAGCGATGCAAGCGGCCGGACATGATGTTATTGCCCTGGCGGGGGGCGACCCGGACTTTGACACCCCGGCGCACATCATTCAAGCTACAACGGCCGCGCTGTCTGCCGGGTACACCCATTACCCGGCGCCGATGATTGGCATTTTACCAGCGTTAGAAGCAATCGGGGCCAAAATGGAACGGGAAAACAACATCCCTGTGCCTAACCCGCGTCGGCAAATTATTGTGACGCCAGGGGGAAAATGGGGCTTGTATCTGACTTTATGCGCTCTCTTAAATCCAGGGGACGAGGTGTTAATTTTGGAGCCGCATTGGGTGTCGTATCCGCCTATGGTAATGCTGGCGGGAGGGACGCCGGTAGCGGTTAGTTTGCCTGGCACGGATAATTTTCGCGTTACGGCCGAGCGTCTGCGCCAAAATCTATCCCCCAAAACCAAAGCGATTCTGGTGAACACACCTTGTAATCCCACCGGGCGGGTACTGACAAAAGCGGAGTTAGCCGCCATTGCCAACGTTGCGTTGGAAGTAGACCTGTATGTGATTGCAGATGAGATTTATGAGAAGTTGGTTTTTGACGGCCGTGAACACATCTCCATCGCTTCTTTACCCGGTATGGCTGAACGAACCTTGACGATGAATGGGTTGACCAAATCTTATGCCATGACTGGTTGGCGGCTGGGTTGGCTGGTTGGCCCGCCAGACATCATCAAACTGGCGGCGAAGATGAACAGCCAGACCGTTTCTTGCGCGGCCACGTTTACGATGCACGCCTGCGTGGCCGCTCTCACCGGTCCCCAGGAAGCTATCGCCGACATGCGCCAATCATACCAGCAGCGGCGCGATTTTATGGTGGCGGCTCTAAATGAGATTGCGGGGATTGAATGTCGTTCCATTGAAGGGGCGTTTTACCTGTTTCCCCAGTTTACCAATACGGACAAGAACAGTTTGCAACTGGCCGAGGCGCTGCTGGAAAAGGCCCAAATTGCCGGTACGCCGGGTATTGCCTTTGGCCAAAGCGGCGAAGGGCACATCCGTTTTGCCATCTCCACTGCCATGCGTGATTTAGAACGTGCCGTAGAACGGCTGGCAAACGTGGCCGAAACATTATGATGTCCAGTAAACGGCCGTAATCCCAGCCAGGGAGGAATATTTAGCCGTCGTACAGGGTACAAGATTCCTCATCCCTTCGGCGGTACTCAGGGCAGGCTCTATACGAGGATACTAATGACAGGCATTACAGACTATGTGTCCATCTGAAAGTTTTCGGGAAATTCAAGTTTGTACGTGACCAAAGGATTCGCCATGAATGTAGATAAACTGGGACAGATATTGCAAGAACGGGAAGCCAACCAGAAATTTTCCGGCGTGGTACGGCTAACTCAAGGCAGGAGAGAACTTTTTGCCGGGGCTTACGGCTATGCCAACCGGCCGTGGCGGGTAAAAAATAGAGTGGATACCCGCTTTGAAATCGCTTCATTGACGAAGTTGTTCACGGCCGTCACCATCCTCCAACTCATAGACCAGGGCAAACTCACTTTGCAGACGGCCGTCATCCCTTTTTTACAAATGACGAACACGTTCATTTCTGAGGAAGTTACTGTGGCTCACCTGCTAACCCACACCTCCGGCATTGCCGATGACGCCGAAGAAGAGGCGGGTGAAGATTACGCCGACATCTGGAAAACACAGCCTAATTATGGGGTGACAGAACTGGTTGATTTTCTGCCCAACTTCATTCACAAACAGCCCAACTTCCCGCCGGGTACAGGTATCCGTTACAACAATGTCGCCTACATTTTGTTGGGATTGATGGTGGAAAAAGAAACCGGTCTGCGTTACCGGGATTACGTGCAGCAATATATTTTTGCCCCCACCGGCATGACTCGCAGCGGCTTCTTCCATATGGCTGATGTGCATGAGGAAGTGGCTGAGAGTTACACGGCCGTCACCCTTGCTAACGGCCGTACTGCCTGGCAGCGTCCCATCTACATGCGTCCCCCAATGGGTTCGCCAGATGGCGGCGCGTACACGACGGTTGGCGATATGGATTTATTTATGACTGCGGTTAGAGACGGCCGTCTCCTTTCCCCTGAATTGACCCAAGCGCTCCAAACACCACACGCAGATTACGCCGAACGTGAAACCTATAACACCAAATATGGTTACGCGGCTCTTTTCCTCTTCGATAAAGCAGACAACCTTTTGTTTTATTTAGGCGAGGGGGAAGACAACGGTGTCAGCAGTAAAGCTGTTTATTTTCCAGAGCAGAGGGTAACGGCCGCGCTGCTAGCCAACCAAGAATTTTGCACCTGGCCTCTCGTCTGGGAAATTCATCGTTTGCTCGCAGAAACATGATTTTATTAGAGGAATTAAACCTTATCGGAAATAAGAAATTGGACGAGGTTAACAGGATTATTTCATCCTGTAAATCTTGTTAATTCTGTCAAAAAAGTTGTTTCCGATAATGTCTAATATTTGCCGCCTCCATAATGTGAATTCAATTCTACATTTGGCGAATATGAGTTTGGCATTTATCATTCAATTATGAGTAGAGAAACGGCCGCCTACGGTTCCTGGAAATCCCCTATTACATCCGATTTAATTGTTGCTGGCTCTATCAGGCTGGGTGAAATCCAACTGGATGGGGAAGCTGTTTATTGGTTGGAAGGACGGCCGTCGGAAAACGGCCGTAACGCGCTGGTCAAATGGACGCCGGATGGCGGTTTGGAAGAGATGAGTCCGGCCGGATTCAACGTCCGCACTCGTGTCCATGAATATGGCGGCGGTTCCTTTGCCATTTTTGATGATACCGTCTACTTCAGCAACTTTGTCAACCAGCGTGTTTATGTCCAATATCCCTTTACCGAACCGGAACCATTGACCACCGACCAACCCCTCCGCTTTGCCGATGGCGTGATTGACCCCAGTCGCGGCCGTATGATTTGTGTCCGCGAAGCGCATTTGACTCCTGGCGAAGAAGCGGCTAACAGTCTGGTCAGTCTGAATCTGGACGACAGCGATGAAATGGGAGAAACATTAGCGGCCGGTCATGATTTTTACGCTTCCCCCACTCTCAGCCCCGACGCCGAAAAGGTTGCCTGGATCAGTTGGGATCATCCCAATATGCCCTGGGAGGGCACAGAATTATGGGTAGGGGAATTGGATGCGGCCGGCACGGCCGTTCACAATCAAACCCAGATCGCTGGCGGCCGTCATGAATCTATCTTCCAACCCGTCTGGTCCCCGGATGGAAGCCTCTACTTTGCCTCTGACCGCAGCAATTGGTGGAATCTTTACTGTTATCGGGATGGGCAAATAGAACCGGTATATCCGCTGGAAGCTGAATTCGGCGTCCCCCAATGGCTCTTCCGTTTTTCCACTTATGGCTTTGCCGATGCTCACACCATCATCTGTTCGTATACCCAAAACGGCCGTTGGTATCTAGCCCGCTTAGATGTCAACACAGGCGAACTGGTTAACTATGATATTCCCTTTACAGAAATCAATTATGTCAATGTGGGCGAAGGATTTGTTATTTTTCTGGGCGGAGCGCCTACCCGGCCGTCTGCCATTGTAAAGATGGATATTGCCAGTGGCGAATGGCAAGTTCTTAAACAGGCCACCAATCTAACCATAGACCCGGCTTACTTATCTATGCCCCGATCCATTGAATTCCCCATCGAAAACGGCCTGACATCCCATGCTTTTTATTACCCGCCACAAAATCGGGATTATGAAGCTCCTGATGGGGAAACGCCGCCGCTGCTGGTTGTCAGCCACGGTGGTCCTACCAGTGCAACAAAAACATCTTTGAATGTCGGCTACCAATATTGGACCAGCCGCGGCTTCGCTGTGGTAGATGTGAATTATGGCGGTAGTACGGGTTACGGCCGTGATTATCGCCAGCGCCTCAACGGCCAATGGGGCATTGTAGATGTGGCCGACTGTACCAACGCCGCCCTTTATCTGGTAGAAAAAGGATTGGCCGACAGACAGCGATTAGCCATTCGCGGCAGCAGCGCCGGCGGCTACACTACTCTTTGCGCCCTTACCTTCCACAATACCTTCACTGCCGGCGCCAGTCATTTCGGCGTTAGCGATCTGGAAGCGCTGGCCAAAGAAACACACAAATTTGAATCCCGCTACTTGGACAGTATGGTTGGTCCTTACCCGAAACAACGCCAAGTTTACCATGAACGCTCTCCCCTCCATGCAGTTGATCAAATCAATTGCCCCCTTATCCTCTTCCAAGGGTTAGAAGATAAAGTCGTGTCCTCCAGCCAGGCTGAAACGATGTTTACGGCCGTTAAACAAAAAGGCATCCCCGTGGCCTATGTGCCCTTTGCCGGCGAACAGCATGGCTTTCGCCGCGCTGAAAACATCAAACGCGCCCTTGATGGCGAACTTTATTTTTACAGCCAGGTCTTCAACTTTAACCTGACCGACCCCATCCCCCCCATCCAAATTGAAAATTTGTAGCCGCAGTTTCCAAACCCGTAGATTTCCATACCGCGTGGTCTGGCGCGAAAGGGATTTCGCGGCCACACATTATTCTTGAGCTGTGTATCCATTTACAACAGCAACCAAATTGAAAATACCCTGCCCAAGGTGATTGACATACATAAATTCTGTGATATAGTTGACATATCAACTGTTGCAATGTCAACTATCTATTTGAATAAATGAACACAAACAATGTATTGATTAAAAAGGCAAGGAAACTATCCATGGGCGAAAAAGAAACACTTTACAACCTTCTTAAAGAAACATTTATCTTGCTCGATGATGGTGACCGTCGTTTGTTTAATCAGTATAATTTAACCCCACCCCGTTTTTATGTGCTATTCCACCTCAACGAAGAACCAGGCATTTCCGCCAGCGATTTAAGCCAGAAAATGCTGTGTGACAAAAGCAATGTCACCCGTATCGTTAAGGGTTTAGAAGCAGCGGGGTATTTGGAAAAACGGCCGCATGAATCAGACGGCCGTGCCTTACGCCTCTACCTGACGGTCGCCGGTGAAACAACTTGCAACGAAGTCCAAACCGCCCACACAGTCTACAACGAAACCCGTCTCAACAGCATTGATAAACACACCGAAGATACGCTAATTGAAAACCTGATAAACCTACATCAAGGGCTACGGGCTGCTTTGGTTCAACAACAAACAACCAGGAATGGTCAAACAAAATAATAATAAACGCCTACGGATTCAAGTTTGAGGAGGTGACGTGCATTAAAAAAACGCCAATCTTAACAAGTCAATTCAACTTTATTAAACCCAATTTAGGAACATCATCCATATAAAAAACGAGGAAAGAGATGAAACACAAAAACAAATACATTTTACTGATTGCATTACTATCGACTGTCCTATTTTTAAGCGCCTGCGGCGGTGATGCCCAAGAGCAGGTAGAGGAAGCGGTGCAACAAGTTGAGGAGCAAGCTGAAGAAGTGGTAGATACGGCTGCTACAGCTGCTGCCGAAGCGGCCGCTGCTGCCGAAGAAGAAGCGGCCGCTGCTGCCGAAGAAGCGGCCGCTGCCGCCGAAGAAGCGGCCGCTGCCGCCGAAGAAGCGGCCGCTGCTGCCGAAGAAGAAGCCGCTGCTGCCGAAGAAGAAGCCGCGCCCGAAGTCTTCCTCACCGTATGGGCCGACGAGACCCGCGCCCCCATCTTGCAAGAACTCATAGACGAGTTTGAAGCTACTTATGGCGTTGGCCTCATTGTAGAACAGGTTGCCAACATCAATGATGATTTCCCCATCGCCGCCCCCGCCGGTGAAGGGCCAGACATCTTCCTTGGCCCCCATGACCGCCTGGGTGGCTGGGCGGCCAGCGGTCTGGTTGCTCCTATTGATTTAGGTGATAAACAAGACCAATTTATAGATGTATCATTAAACGCATTTACGCTGGATGGGCAGCTCTATGGTATGCCTTACGCCATTGAAAACATGGGCTTCTTCCGCAATACCGACCTGGTACCAGAAGCACCCCAAACCTGGGACGAGGTTATTGAAGTTGGCGCCACTTTACAGGAATCTGGCGATGTTAGCTATGGCCTGGTTGTAGAGGGTAATGGCTACAAAGTGTATCCCATTCTCACTTCCTTTGGTGGGTATGTCTTCGGTCAGGATGAAAACGGCAACTGGCTTGCTGAAGATTTGGGTGTAGATAGTGAAGGCATGATTGCTGCTGGCGATTGGATGGCAGAGCAGGTTGCCTCCGGTGTTATGAGCGATAACACAGATGGCGAAACGGCTACCGCTCTCTTTGAAAGCGGTGAAGTTCCCTTCATCATGGATGGTCCCTGGAACCTCGGCCGTTACCGCGATTCCGGCATTCCCTTTGAAATCTCCCCCTTCCCCAGTGACGGTCAGCCATTTGGTGGCGTTCAGGGCTTCATGATTAACGCTCTCAGTGACAATGTCCTGCTAGCGCAAGCCTTCTTGACCGAATTTGTGGCTACCGAAGATGTGATGGAACAGCTTTATCTGACTGGCGACCGTCCATCCACCTTCGTTCCCGTGTTGGAAACCACTGATGATTCCGATCTGGCAGCCTTTGGCGAAGCTGGCGCCAACGCTTCCCTCATGCCAGCCATCCCTGAAATGGGCGCCGTTTGGGGTTCCTGGAATGACGCTGTTGTTCTTGTCATCACCGGTGGTGATGAATCGGCTAATGCCTTCAACACCGCAGCCTCACAAATCCGCGAGGTCATCGGCGGCGCCTTCACCGGCATGGTGAATGTACCCGGTTCATGGCAAGCTGCAGCTGGCTGTGAAGCTGACTGGGACCCGGCCTGTGAAGTGACCGCTTTGACAGAAGGCGATGACGGCCTGTTCACGGGCAGTTTTGACATTCCGGCTGGTGATTATGAAGCTAAGGTCGCTTTAGATGGCGCCTGGACATTAAACTATGGTGTGGATGGTGAGGCAGATGGCCCGAACTACACCTTCAGTATGGCCACCGATGGCGCTGTGACCTACTCATATGATCCTGAAACTAATATTCTTACAATAACCACTGAGTAACTCTCACAGCTTGTAGTAAAGAAGGCCGAGAAATTCTCGGCCTTCTTTTTACCCCTCTCTTGATAGGAAATTTCGGGCTGAACAAACAAAATATGTTGGAGGATAAAGATGAGAGTTGCACGCTCTAAAGGCCCCAATAATCAACATTCAACATTATCAAGCTCTGTAACTTCATTGTTGTTGCGGCTAATATTTCTATTCTTTTTGGATGCACTGGCTGTCTGGTTTGTGCTGAACGCTATTGCCAATAATCACACGTTGTTAGCTGCAGGCGCCGCACTCCTGACTATTTTTGTCAATGTTGTTTTTCTTCGCAGTAACCTCTATCCCATCCGTTGGATAGCTCTAGGATTGGTTATGATGGCCACGTTTGCTATTTACCCCATCCTTTTCACTGTTTTTATTGCCTTCACAAATTTTGGTGATGGGCATTTGTTGATCAAAGAGCAGGCGATTGCCCAATTGGAAAAAGTGAGGTATTTGCCGGAAGGGGCCGGCGCTTATACCTGGACTGCCTTCAAGACGGATAGCGACGATTATATTCTCTGGTTGCAAGACAGTGAAGACAATTATTATCTGGCTGCTCCTGGCGTTGAGATAAAACCAGGTGTTGTGGGCGAAGATGGTGTGGGGGAGTTGGATGATAAAGGGATCCCGACAACCATTGAGGGGTACATACGGTTAAATGCCTTAACGGCCGCAGCAAACCCTGAACTGGACCAGATTCAATTTGGCCTGCCGAAAGAAGCGGTACGAATTAGTTCGTCGCAAGAAGCGGCCCAGGTAGAACAAAAATATGTATATGACGAAGAACAAGATGTGATGATAGATCAGGAAACGGGTGTGATTTATACACCGGTAGACGGCACATTTACGTCCCTGGATGGAGATGAACTGATTCCCGGTTTTCGGGCAGTTATCGGTCTACAGAACTTCAAAGATTTCCTGATAAGTCCGGCTCTGCGAGGCCCCCTTGTTCGCATTACGGTATGGAATTTTGTTTTTGCCTTTTTTAGCGTGTTTTCCACATTTGCATTGGGGCTGGCAATTGCCCTGCTCTTTAACGACCCCGCGTTCCCCGGCCGTAAAGGCATTCGCACCGCTTTGTTGATTCCGTACACCATTCCCAGCCTGATCACGATTTTAGTTTGGCGCGGCATGATGCTGGATGAAATTGGCATTATCAACCGAATGCTAAATGACCTGATTGGTTGGGCGCCTTCCTGGTTTACAGACCCAACGTGGACGAAGATAGGCATTCTTCTAATCAATCTCTGGCTGGGATTCCCTTACTTTATGTTGATTTGCAGCGGCGCTTTACAGGCTATCCCCTCTGATATTTATAATGCGGCCGAAGTGGACGGAGCCAATATATTTCAGCGTTTTCGTCAGATTACGCTGCCGTTATTGTTGGTGGCTGTTGGCCCATTGTTAGTTGCTTCGTTTGTTTTTAATTTCAACAACTTCAACATTATCTTCTTGTTTAATGGGGGCGGCCCACCCATTGTGGGGGCGGCCACGCGAGCCGGGCACTCAGATATTTTGATCAGTTATGTATATAACCTGGCTTTTGCCGGGGGACGCGGCGCTGATTATGGTCTGGCTTCGGCCGTAACCATCATCATCTTCTTTATTGTAGCCATCATTACGCTGGCTCAGTTCCGTTTTACCAATATGTGGGAGGAGGTTGGAGAAAATGTCTAATGTGAATGTTCAGAAACAAAACTTCATCCAACGTATCCAGTCATCACGGAAAATGCAGAAACGATTGGGGATCATTATTCGTTGGTTGATTGCCATTATCCTGATTGTCTTTGCCATTTTTCCCGTGTTTTGGATTTTTTCAGCTTCTATCAATCCATCTGATTCTTTGGCAACGCAGCAGTTGATTCCAGAAAATGCCAATCTGGAAAATTATCGGGAATTATTGACCAGTGACATATTTCCGTATACGACCTGGTTGTTGAATTCGATCAAAATTTCAACAATTTCTACTTTGTTGTCAGTGTCCATTACCACTCTGGCGGCATATGCTTTTTCACGGTTCCGGTTTTACGGCCGTACCACTCTCCTTAAATCTGTCTTACTCATCCAGGTATTTCCTACCTTGCTGGCAATTGTGGCCGTCTTTCTGTTCATTGCCCAATTGGGGGACATCATTCCTTTCATCGGCCTCGATACCCACGCTGGGCTTATTTTGGTCTACCTGGGCGGGGCGATGGGCATCAATATTTGGCTCATGAAAGGCTTTTTTGACACCATCCCCCGCGAGATTGACGAGTCGGCTATGGTAGATGGCGCCACCCATTGGCAAACATTTACTAGATTACTGCTGCCTCTTATGCGGCCGATTTTGGTTGTCGTTGGCATCCTCACCTTTATTGGCACGTATGGTGATTTTTTGCTGGCCCGCATTTTGCTCAAAAGTTCAGAACAGTATACCGTCATGGTAGGCTTGCAGCTTTTCACCACCGGTCAATTTGCCCAGAAATGGGGCGTCTTTTCCGCCGGCGCTTTGATGGGGGCGCTGCCCATTATGATTATCTATCTGTTATTACAAGACCAGATCATTGGCGGGATGACGGGCGGCTCGGTGAAAGGGTAATAAATCGAGAGGCCATGAACCAACTTCAACATTTGATTTTATTGTTCTTGCTGATGTGGCTTGTGGGGGCTTGCCAGACGGCCGACATCCAACCAACCGTAACACCGACGACGATTCCTACAGACACTTCGGCTCCGCCAACCTCTATTCCACCTCCAACCCCTAATCCTCTGGTACAAGGCAGCGCCGGTCTGCCCTGGTGGAACGACACCGTATTCTACGAAGTATTCGTCCGCAGCTTCAATGACAGCGATGGAGACGGCATTGGAGACATCAACGGCCTCATCGAAAAGCTCGATTATCTGAATGACGGCGACCCCGCTACCGACGACGACCTGGGCGTGACCGGCATCTGGCTCATGCCCATCATGGAATCTCCCAGCTACCACGGTTACGATGTGGTGGATTATTACCAGGTCAACCCAGATTATGGCAGCAGCGAAGATTTTCAACGCCTGATGGATGAAGCACACAAACGGGGTATGCGCGTCATTGTAGACCTGGTACTCAACCACACCAGCCGCGAACATCCCTGGTTTGAGAATGTTGGCGCGGCCGCTTCCGACCAACGTGATTGGTATGTGTGGTCTGAAGACGATCCCAGTTATCGTGGCCCCTGGGGGCAAAAGGTTTGGCACAAAACGCCAGAAGATTATTATTACGCTGTTTTTTGGGAGGGTATGCCTGATTTGAATCTGGAAAACGGTGAGGTCACGGCCGAGATGCTCGCCGCAACCCAATTCTGGCTGGATGAGATGGGCGCCGACGGGTTTCGCCTGGATGCCATCAAACATCTGATTGAAGATGGTCAGATTCAGGAAAATAGCCAGGCTACCCATGAATGGCTGCAAGATTTTTACATTTTCTACAAGGATGTTGATCCCGGAGCGTTCACCGTTGGTGAAGCGTGGACATCTACCCAACAGGCGCTGAAATACACCGGAGACGAAGTGGACATCACCTTCCAATTTGACCTAGCTGAAGACATCGTTAACAGCAGCAAGGTGGGACTTGGATCTATGGTTGCCAACACTCAGAGTGAAATCGCAGCCTCATTTCCACCTAATCAATACGCCACCTTTATAACCAATCATGATCAAAATCGGGTTATGTCTCAATTGGATGGGGATGAGGCAAAGGCAAAAGTGGCCGCCTCCATCTTACTGACAGCTCCGGGTGTTCCTTTTATTTATTATGGCGAGGAAATTGGCATGATGGGGATGAAGCCAGACGAGAATATTCGCCGCCCCATGCAATGGTCGGGAGATAGTTTCCGTACCGGTTTCACAACAGGTTCACCCTGGCGCGCGCCACACAACGATTTTGCTGACCGCAGCGTCCAGATCCAACTGGATGATCCCGATTCCTTGTTAAGCCATTACAAAAACCTGATTCAATTACGCAATACACATGAGGCGCTGCGGGTGGGCGATTGGACATTAGTTGAGTCTAAACCCGGCCGTATCTATGCCTTTTTGCGTCACACAGATGAGGAAATCATCCTGGTTCTTATTAACACGTCCAGCAAAGAGACAACAGATTACACACTTTCGCTGGAGACGAGTTTTTTTGATGGGCCGGTTGTTGCAGAACTTCTTTTTGGCGCTGGGGATGTGGCAGCGCCTGATGTGAACGCGGCCGGCGGTTTTACCGATTACAGGCCACTGGCAAGTTTGCCGCACCAAAGTACATTTGTGATTCAATTGATACTTGGTTCTGAGTGACGGCTTGTAACGACCCTTCTCCAGAGGTGACAGTCACTTAAAACGTGCCATGCCATGACTGATACCTCTAAAAAAAAGTGGCTGTCACCTGAGTAGTTATTGAGGTAAACGTAATGCAGGAATTTGTATTTGGAACATTGGCGACAGTGGAGAAGCGTGTAGCTCACATGCGCGAATGGCGGCAGGGAGTGAAGCATCATAACCGGCTGACGCCTCGCGTACCGCTGGCAGATGATCGGCCGATTGTGAAAGTGACTGTGCAGCTTGACAAGCCGATTGAGCGGATTGATTGTGTGGTGAGCGAACCGGAAACGGCCGTGTACCCCTTTCAATGCGTCACTACCCAATGGGACTTGCTCAACTGGTCTTATATCGAAACCTGGCAGGCGCAACTGCCCGCCCAAACAGAAGGTACATTGGTACGTTACCGCATTGAAGCGTACCCAGTCGGCGCGGGCGAACCCATTCTGGCTGATAAAGGCGAATTATTCTCCTACCTCGTTGGTGAAGCGAAGCCCCCAGAATGGGCCGCGGACGCCATTATGTACCAGATATTTCCAGATCGCTTTTATCCGGGCGACGGCCGTAATTGGAACCCTACCCAATCCCTCAACGACATCTACGGCGGCACCTTGCGTGGCATTATTCAAAAGCTAGATTATGTGGCCAAGATAGGTTTCAACGCTATTTGGATCAATCCCTTCTTCCCCGACGACAACACCCATCACGGCTACCATGCCACCGACTACTTTGCCGTCAACCCACGCCTGGGCACGATGGATGACATTCATGAACTGGTGGACGCCGCCCATCAACGAGGCATCCGCCTT
>JAAEOP010000622.1 GCA_024223125.1 Chloroflexota bacterium | reverse complement strand
GTGGCAGGCATTCTCAGTTGGTTCATTATGCCTTTGCTCGGGGCAATTGTGGGCGTCGTAACCGGCCACATGGCAAAGCGCGAGATTCGCGACAGCGGCGGGACGCTCGGCGGCGAAGGGTTAGCTACCGCCGGACTGATCATCAGCTACGCAAACTTAGGCTTCATGTTCCTGATCATTTGTGGTGTCGCCGCTTTCTTCCTGTTCTTCGGCGGGCTGGCCATCTTCTCTGAAACGAGCAGCTTGCTCCCCGCAATTGCTATGATGTTTTAAGGTTATCTCCCTGCAAGATTGCAGGGGATAGGGTACAATGTAGAAAATAAGCGCTTTGCAGCAAAACCCTTCTACAGTCTGTGCTTATGCGTAAAGCGCCAACCCAATTTATAAAACGCTTACAAGGAGAAGGACGATGAATGATGATTTTGCCCCTGTTGATGGAGAAGGTTTTGAAGAAGAACCAAAGAAGGACAACCAAAAACTCATTATTGCAATTGTAGTTGTTGTGCTGCTGTGCTGCTGCTGTGTCGTTGTGGGGGGCGGTTGGTGGTTCTGGAATAATGGTGACGCACTTCTCGATGAGTTCTCTCGTATTCCCCAACTGACTTCTCTGCTTCTGTAATTTCCCCTGCCCCTAACCCGCATAAAGCGGAATTAAAAAGGGCGCTTGCCAGCAAATTCTTGTACAAATAGCAAAAAATCAACTGGTTAGGGCCTAAACCCAAACATGGTCAGCCCGCTCTCGCGAGAGCGGGCTGACCATGTTTAAGCCGCAATTAGTTAATTTCTTGTACAAGAGCAAGAATAGGACTTACGCAGTTCGGCAAAAAGTTGCCAAAAAAAATGGGTGTAGGGGGGTGTTTCACCCCTATACCCATTTTTTGAATGATTCTCGCTCTGGTGCGTAAGTCCTGAAGAAATTTATCAC
>JAAEOP010000621.1 GCA_024223125.1 Chloroflexota bacterium | reverse complement strand
TCCATTTTTTGTAACAATCCGTAGATAATGGGTAGATCGTCTACCCGTTCTGTGTTGATTCGTTTGTCTGGTACACTCATCATAATTCATAGGTGTACCAAATTTGCTTTTTATGTCAAAATTTAAGCGAACGTCGAGTAATACTGATGGAATTCTTACTTATTATCAACAAAGGAGAAGATTATGCGTGTTACAACAAAAGGTCAGGTCACAATCCCGCTTAAGATTCGCAAAAAGATGAAAATTACGCCAGCCTCAGAAGTAGATTTTATTGTTGGTGAAGATAACCGCGTTTATATCGTGAAAATAAACAACAACCCAACTGTCAAACGATTTTCAAAACTACGCGGCATTGCCACTGTTAAGATGTCTACCGAAGAAATTATGGCATTAACAAGGTCAGAATCATGAGTGGAATGTTTGTGGATTCCAACGTTATATTGGATGTTTTTCTGGACGATCCGAATTGGGGAGAATGGTCCGAAGAAACTCTAAATCAATATGGAGCTACCCATAAGCTGTTTATAAATCCGATTGTATATACGGAACTGTCAATCGGGTTTAATCGAATTGAAGAGTTGGAGGAATCGCTGAAAATAGCTGATTTTCAGATGTTAGAAATACCCAAAGAGGCATTGTTCTTAGCGGGCAAAGTTTTCTTGCAATACAGGAAAAATAAAGGAACAAAATCGTCTCCCCTCCCTGATTTTTTCATCGGCGTGCATGCTGCTGTCCTGAATGTAGATTTAATCACGCGGGATGTAGCCAGATATCGCACCTACTACCCCACGGTTAATCTGATCAGTCCACAAATCTAAAATAGATATGGAAAAATACGAAGCAATTATTGGCCTGGAAATTCATGCAGAATTGATGACAAAATCGAAGATGTTTACCAGCGCGCCAGTGGTGGATAGTGTGGAAGCCGAACCAAACACGGCCGTACACCCCCTCTGCCTCGGTATGCCCGGAACGCTGCCAGTCATTAACAAACAAGCGGTAGATTATGCCCTGCGCGTGGCGTTGGCTTTGAACTGTACCATCAACCAGCACAATATTTTTGCCCGCAAAAATTACTTTTACCCCGACTTGCCCAAAGGATACCAAATTAGCCAGTATGAGGAGCCGATTGGGGTGAATGGGCATTTGGATATTGGGTTGGCAGACGGCCGTCAAAAACGCATCTGTATCCGCCGGGTACACATGGAAGAAGACACCGGCAAGCTGACTCATCAGGATGACGGTACATCATTGGTAGATTACAACCGTGCCGGTGTACCCTTGCTAGAAATTGTCACCGAACCGGACATCCACAGCGGCGAAGAAGCCCGCACCTATGCCATGAAAATCCGCCAGATTTTGCGCTATTTAGGCGTCAACAGCGGCGATATGGAAAAAGGGGTTTTGCGCGTGGAGCCAAACATCTCCATCCGGCCGGCGGGTAGCGCTGAATTTGGCACACGCACGGAACTGAAAAACCTGAACAGCTTCAAAGTGTTGGGAGATGGCACGGCGTATGAAATTCAGCGGCAGATTCAGGTGGTGACTTCGGGGGGACAGGTGGTACAGGAAACACGCGGTTGGAACGAAGACAAGAAGTACACGTTTAGCCAGCGCGTAAAGGAGGAAGCGGAAGATTACTGCTACTTTCCGGAGCCAGATTTACCGCCTCTGTTTATTTCTGAGGAGTGGATTGCGGAGACGAAAGCAGCCTTGCCGGAACTACCAGACGCCAAAATCCAACGCTATGTTGCCGACCTTCATCTTACCGATTATGAAGCGCAAGTGTTGTCTGAGGAGCGGGCGGTGGGGGAATGGTTGGACACGGCCGTTGCTGCTGGCGGCAATCCCAAATCTGTATCTAAATGGATGATCAACGAACTGTTCCGGCTGATGAATGAACACAAGCAAACCATCAAACAAATTCAAGTGACCCCGGCCGGTCTGGTCGAGTTAATTGGCCTGGTAGAAAAGAACACCCTCAACAATAACATTGCCAAAGAGGTATTGGCCGACATGTTCATGACCGGCCAATCGGCTGCCAATATTGTACAGGTCAAAGGGTTGGCCCAAATCTCTGACGAAGCGGCATTGGCAGCGCTCGTCAGCCAAATTTTGGCTGATAACCCGGAAATGGTATCTCGTTATGTGGCCGGGGAAGGTAAATTGCGCGGCTGGTTTGTGGGGCAGGTGATGCAGCAAACGAAAGGAAAAGCAAATCCTAAACTGGTCAATCAGCTGTTAGGGCAACAACTGGCTACAAGAGACCGGTAGTACATTGCTCCTAAATGGGCCCATTTTAATTTTAATCGTCATATTCTCCCCTATACTGCTTATTTATACGGCATTGAAGTTATACATCGCAGGTGGAGTGAATAAGCATCCTCAACTAAAAAAGCAGGAGCCACCCGCAGTTTTATTTATCTTCTTAAGAACGGTCGTTAACCAGTAATTTACCGGTTGGCACTGTTAAGCTGTGCACAATATCTATACCCTGGAGTTAATCATCATGTTGTTTCATCGTTCCTCACTTTCTACACGTTTGTTGAATCGAAAGCTGGCGTTATTCATTGTCGGACTGGTGGTGTTAACGGCCGTGTTTGGCGCTGTCACTACAAATACCTTTGCCGACCGTGACCCTGTGCCGGTCATCATTGACACTGAACCGGGCGTAGATGACGCTACAGCATTGGCCTGGTTGTTCGGCCAGGATCGGTATCCGGTGGAGGTATTAGGTATTACGACGGTAGCCGGGAATACCAGCGTCGAAAATGCCACCAATAATGTACTGACGCTACTAGAAACGGCCGGCCGAACAGATATTCCGGTCATCATGGGAGTAAATCAGCCCTCAGTCAAACCCCTCAGTCATACCCCTTCTCTGCTTCATGGGCCGGATGGATTGTGGTTTGTAGGCATGTCCAACCCGCATGATTTGAGCGCTATTCCCAATGATGTGGCTGCGTTTTATCGGGATACGGCCGTGAATAACCCCGGCGCCAAGTTGGTTGCTCTCGGCCCCTTAACCAATCTGGCCGATGCCATCGAACTGTATCCCATTGAAATGGCGCTGTTTAGTGAAATCATCGTTTTGGGCGGGGCTAAGAATGGTGGCAATCAGACGCCTGTGGCGGAGTTCAACTTCTGGCAAGACCCGGAAGCGGCCGACTATGTGCTATCTTCCAGTTTACCCATCACCATTATTCCGCTGGACACATTTTCAAACTTCACCATTTCACAAAGTGATATTGACGACATAACCCAAAACGGTACACCGGTGGCTCAATTGATTGCTGGCCCCTTGCAGCAATATGCCAATGTGCAGATGGGTTTGGGGGGCGCTGCTTTTGCGTCGGTGCCAGATGTAACGGCCGTGATGGTTGCCGTCCAGCCTAACTTTGTTCACACAGTAGAACCGGCCCTCGTTAAAATCATCACCCATGATGGGCTGGCTAGCGGTGAATCGGTTATGGGCTTCACCTTTAATGAACGCATTATGATGATTGCCGATGATGCCGAATTGAGCGCTCTGGCAGATCAGGTTTGGGCGGATCCCAATTTTGATATTCAAGCGGCATTGTATGGCATCTACCTGCGTGAGCCGGAAAATGCTGACATTATTATGAAGCTAAAAATAAACAGAATGCACAGAAAATTTATTCAGGGAATGCAGGATTAGACTCATTAATGAATGCCTCTTTTCGGCTGTTATCCGGCCGGAAGGGGCACTCGTATAGGGTATTTCTTTCAGGTAGACAGATATGTTTTTGGCCGTTATTTTTGATCGTGATGGTGTATTAACCGAGTTTGACATCCAGGCGGGGATCGCCTATTTTGAGTCGTTGCTGCCCATTTCTATTTATGACCTGGCCTCACGTTGGAAAAAGTGGGGAGCCAAAACCGGGTTTCCTCGGAACCTACTAGAAGAAACAAAATTCTGGTCTGGATTCTGGGACAATCTAAGCAGTGATTTAAATCTGCCCCTTTCTATTCGTACCCGGCTGCACTATGTAGATTACAAACTATTTTTACAGCCCTTTGCCGATGCTTACACCGCCTTGCTGACGGCCCGTAAACATGGCTTGCGTACCGGAGTGCTTTCTAACTTCACTCTGGCCAGCTTGTATGACTCTTTAATTGCTGTGGGTCTAGCAGAACTGGTGGATGCTGCCTGTTCTGCGACAGTTATCGGGGCTGCCAAACCAAAACCGGCCGCATACCTGACCATATCTCAAACCCTGATCACCCTGCCACACCAATGCCTTTTCTTTGATGATGAGCCAGACAATGTCGCCGGCGCGCAGGCATTGGGGATGAGCGCTTATCTGGTAGACCGCCAACGCAAAACCCATGACTTGCCTCATCATGTTGTATGCGATCTAACAGCGCTGCCTCTTATTTTAAGACAGTCGCAAACGATTCAGAACCAATAACCAGTCTTGCGTGTTTAATTTTTAAGTATATGGTGACCAAAGAACAAGCCAGTTACCATCAAAGTTAATGTGTTCAAATGATGGTTGTTTTCCTCATGAAGCGTTGTCAATAGACTTTTAATGTGCTTAAATAACTTTAGTTGGGTACTGAAAGAGTCTATAAGAAACTTCAAAGAGGTATTAGTTAGGGTCTGGATTTGGGATCAAACCTCCTGGAAGTTGAATGTTAAGTAGAATAAACAGTGGCAAGGCGGCCGTATGAAAAGACCAGAATCCTCTATTGTATTGCTGATGATTATGATGGCTATTGTGCTGGCAATTGGTGTCTTTTTAGTGGTGTCTATTGTGTTGGAGCGACCTGACCTGGACACGGCCGTACAAGACCCCATTCACACTGTCACCATTAACGGTGAAACCATCACCCTACAAATAGACCCCAACCAACGCCCCGAAATCGTCGCCGAAACGCCCCCCCCACCAGAAGCAGCCCCGGCAGAAGAACAGGCCACCGAACCCACTCCCGAACCGACCCCACAGGCAGAAGAAGCGGCTCCACAGGCACAGCCCGCCACAGCCCAGGATTCCACGGGCGGTCAACCCGCCAATCATCTCATCTTTATTGGCTACACCGTCAAACAAGGAGATACTCTTTACCGCATTCAGGTAGAGCAGCTTACCAGCATCGCCTTGATGGCTAAACACGATATTTCGGCGTCAGATATTATCGTTGGCAATGTTCTTTCACTGCCGGTCGGGGATTCGGCATCCTGCGGCGATTGGCAGGCGTATGTGGTGATACAGGGTGATACACCGTTCGGTTTAGCACAGCGCTTCAACACCACATTGGCTGATCTGCAAGCCCGTAATAATTTGGACGCCAATTATTCGATTTACGAAACCCAAGTTATTTGTGTACCGTAATCCGTCAAGAGGCGCTTATGCAATACAGAATCCGTATTCAACCGCAGGGGTTTCACGGCCGTTGCCAAACCCTCCTGGCCCACATTCAAAAAGCCAATCTATCCGGCGTAGTATTGTTTGACGCCACTAACATCCTCTACTTCACCGGCTTCGCTTTTATTCCCACAGAGCGCCCCATCGCGTTTGTTATGAATGCTGACGGCCGAACAGCCATGTTTGTACCCCGATTGGAAGTGGAACATGTAAAAACGGCCACCGATGTAGACCGTGTGTCTCATTACCGAGAATATCCTGGCGACCCTCACCCCATGAACATTTTCAAAACGCTGTTGGATGAGATGGGCCTGATCCCAAAACAGACCCGGCCGTCAGGGTCCCCCCAGGAAGATGAATTGAAGCAAGTGTGGCAGAAAACCTCTGCTCTGACAGATTGTTTGGAGGATGAACGACAACGGCCGCTGCTAAAAATTTCCAACGCCCGTATCGGCGCAGACCAGGATGGCTACCCCCCGATTTTTGGTTATCAAGGCCCCACCCTGACAGAATTAACGGGGATGACCGTTGTCAACATCCAGGGGCAGGTGAACCAGATGCAGGCCATTAAAAGCGAGGCTGAACTGGCACTCATCCGCGAAAGTTGCAAATGGGCACACCTGGCTCATATGCTTTTGCAGCGTTACACGGCCGTTGGCGCAACGGAAACGGCCGTCAGCCTACAAGCCAGCAATGAAGCCACGTTAACGATGATGGACAGTATCGGCCCACTGTATCGCGCCCAAAGTTTATGGAGCAACGGCCCCAACGCCGGCTACCGGGGGCAGATTGGACGCAACGCAGCCATTCCCCATGCCCTGGCCAACAATATCACTTTCCAGCCGGGTGATGTGCTGGTGACAGGCGCCGGCTGCCCCATGTGGGGGTACAACTCTGAATTGGAGCGCACTATGTTTATGGGCGAACCTAATGCCCGGCAAATAGAGATGTTTAGCCACATGAAAAATGCTCAAGAAATTGCCCTGGAGATGATGCAGCCGGGAGTTAAATGTAGTGACGTAGATACGGCCGTGCGTGCCTATTACCAGAAACATAATCTCATGCCCACCTGGAAACATCATACCGGCCACGCTATTGGCCTACGCTACCATGAAGGCCCTTTTCTGGACACAGGCGATGACACCATCATGCAGCCAGGGATGGTTTTCACAATAGAACCGGGATTCTACACGCCAGACCTGGGTGGGTTTCGTCATTCAGACACTGTAGCCATCACTGCCAACGGCAGCAAAATCATGACCTATTATCCGCGTGAATGGCAGGATTTGGTTATTCCGGTTTAGTTTATGCCTGATAAACAGCCGTATCTCCCCCTCCTCCTTCTCCTTCTCCTTTTCCTTTCTACTCTGGCCTGCCGTTTGGTAACAGACGGCATATTAGTGTAGAAGAAATTGTCTGGGATGAAGAAGCATGGCAAATGTTGCTGACCCGTAATAAGTTTAATGATCCCCCCCTAGAAGGAATGATGTACATTGGCGCCCGGATAAACGCCCGTTACATCGAGTTGGATGATGCCGGCAAACGATTAACCGTTACCAGTTCACATTGATGGGGGCCGATGGGGTGGCGCTGGATCGGCCATCGCTGGTGCATCCTCAACCCGAATTAGACTTCCATGAAGTCGTAAGTCGTGACTCGTAATCCGTAACTCGAAAATCAGGGCAGAACACGGAACACGGATTACAAAAACGGAGGCCATTTTGTCTACTCTCATTGCTATAGCCGCCGGCGGCGCTGTGGGCGCTACGCTGCGCTTTATTGTTTCCGGGGCCGCATATAACCGCTTTGGAACCGATTTTCCCTACGGAACCCTGCTTGTTAACGTCATTGGCTGTTTCCTCATCGGCTTCTTATCCCGATATTTTGAAGATGTTGTCGTTACTCCCAACGGCCGTGCGCTCATTCTAACCGGTGGCTTAGGCGCTTTCACCACCTTTTCCACCTATGGACTGGAAACGGTAAATTTGTGGCGCGACGGGGAAATGCGGTTGGCTCTATTAGATATTTTTACCAACAATATATTGGGCATTATTTTTGTATTATTGGGCTTTTTCCTGGCTCAAATTTTGCTGTTACGGTCATGATAACAGGTGCGATTCAAAACCTGGCAAATCTAGTCTTACATTTGTAGGGCAATTTGAACGATGCCGATTATTTATGAGGAGGAAAAGCTAATGGAATTATCCGGTGCAGGCTTATTGGTACGTATTTTCATAGGTGAAATGGATAAATGTGAGGGCAAGCCACTTTACAAGCAAATTGTCAATGAAGCGCGACAAGCGGGCATTGCCGGAGCTACCGTTTTGCGGGGTATTATGGGGTATGGCGCCAACAGTAAAGTCAAAACCACTTCCATCCTGCGCCTGTCTGAAGATTTACCGCTGGTGGTAGAGATTGTGGACACCGAAGAAAAAATCAACGATTTCCTACCTACATTAGACAGGCTTATGGACGGTGGTTTGATCACCCTGGAAAAAGTGCGGATTCTCAAGTACAGTCATCATCAACAGGTCTGATTGGTGAACCACACCATAATCGAGATATAATAGTCTGGATTATTTTGTATTTGATTAGGCGTCGGGGATTAACTATCAAAATAGCAGATGGGGTGAAGTATGAACAAAAAAACAATTGAGGATATTGATGTAAGCGACCAGAAAGTTTTTATTCGTGTAGACTTTAATGTTCCTTTGAGCAGCAAAGACCCTCATGATGACATTCAAGTAACGAATGATATGCGAATTCGCGCCGCGCTGCCGACAGTAAAATATTTATTAGCGCAGGGAGCGGCGCTGATTTTATGTTCTCATTTAGGACGGCCGAAATCAGTCGCAGACAAACAGTTTGCCATGGGCCCGGTTGCTGCAAGATTAAGCGAACTGCTTACCCGCCCAGTAACAAAGTTGGATGACGTAGTGGGGGAGAGTGTCACCACGGCCGTTTCCCAAATGAAACCTGGTGATGTTATTTTGCTGGAAAACAGCCGTTTTGAACCGGGCGAAAAGAAAAACGATCCTGACCTTTCTCAAAAGCTAGCCGATTTGGCCGATGTCTATGTGGGCGATGCGTTTGGTTCCGCTCACCGCGCCCATGCCAGCACCGAGGGGGTTGCCCAGGCAATACGGGCTAAAGGCGGCCCAGTGGTGGCTGGTTATTTGCTGGAAAAAGAGATTCGGGCGTTGGGCACGGCTGTCACCAATCCCCCACATCCATACATCGCCATCATGGGTGGGGCCAAAATCTCCGACAAAATTAAACTCATTGAAAATCTACTGGACACGGCCGACAAAATTCTCATTGGCGGCGGCATGGCCAACACCTTCCTCAAAGCCAAAGGGCAGGAAATCGGCACATCTCTGGTAGAAAATGAAACCTTACCCGAAGCAGAACACCTACTTCAACTGGCCGGAGACCGTCTTATCTTGCCTGAAGATTTGGTGGTAGCCGACAAATTTGCGGCTGACGCCGAATCCAAAATTGTGCCCGCCTGGGGTATTCCGGTACATATGATGGCGCTGGATATTGGCCCCGACACTCTGGAACGTTTTAATCAGGAACTGCAAGGTTCTCGGTTGGTAGTATGGAATGGGCCAATGGGCGTATTTGAATTTGACCGGTTCGCCGAAGGCACCAACAGTCTGGCTAAACTGTTGGCACAGTTGGTCAAGATGGGTGTGCAGGTCATTATCGGCGGGGGAGATTCGGCAGCGGCCGTGCTAAACGCCGGTCTAGGCGACAAGATGACCCATATCAGCACCGGTGGCGGGGCCAGCCTGGAACTGTTAGAAGGCAAGCCTTTACCCGGTATTGCAGTGTTGGACGATAGGTAGATTCGTGTCCCATAATTTTCGATCAAATTCAAAAGTTAATGATACATAGAAGCTAATCATCATCCAAAATGGGGCGGATACCCTGGTAAATCTTTGGTCCGCCTAATGTACGCACAATGGTATCGGTGGAACGTCCTACTTTTGCGGCAATATCTGCGGCCGTCATCGGCTGATTGGCATTGGCTAGCAAAACTGTAAATACCCCATCTACCAGCGATGTTCGGGTCGCAAAATCATCGGGAAGCTGACTAAAATAGGTTTGAATAATGTACTGAAAACCATCAACAGTAATCACCTCACCCGTTTCCTCGTCCACCAGATCAACTTCTTCAGTTTCTATTTCCGGGCTGATCTCTTCATCAATAGACAGACGTGTAAACAGGTATGTTTTCAGGTCTAAATCAGACTTATCCCACCAATCATAATCAACATAAAAACGGGTGTCGGCCGTCACCCGTTTTAGGGCAGATGGTTTAATTTTTGGACGCGGTCTATTGCTCAAGGCATCTCCTTTTTCAGCTTTCTCGCCAGCGCCTTCTATCAAACTGCCAGTAATGGTCGCCTACAGGCTGGAAAGCTGGATGGCGTACCAGTTCTGCAAACAGCGCCCCTGGCGGTACACGGCGCAGCATATTGATAGCACTGTACAATGTTTTGGCATGGACTGTATTTTGGGGATTGAGTTTTGTTAATTGGGGGAATAATTCGGCCAATAGTGAAGAGATTGACCGCTGATTGGATTCTACCCGTCGCCACAAAACATCTATAGCCGTTATCGTATCTGTCCCGACAATCATCAAATCATCAAATCCACAACCCACAGAGCGCCGCTCTAGTTCAAAATGAATACGATTATCTACGGCCGTTGCCAACCGTATCCATTCCCGCTTTTTCTTCCGCCGATCATACCCCAGGCTGAGGACACCTGGTTTTGGACCAGGTTGCAGATGTACAAACCCACCAATCGGTAGTTCATGTTGGTTGTACCAATCACCTACGCCATAAATATAGCGTTCATTTTGCATCACCCAAGCCTCAATCTCCGCGCCATTTTTATCGTCCACCAACAATACCCGCTGCCGGGGTGAGTTGCTGGGCGGGAATAATGGCTTGATTCGGGAACTGAGCGGAATGACGCCAGCATACCGGTGCGGGAACATCAGCGTAAATACAACAGGCTGCACTGAAGATGGGGGCGGGATTTTTGACCATTCGTCATCTAATTCTTGCTCCAATAAAATGAGCTGTGGGCGGAGCAGCGCCCGATCATAGGGAATTGGGGAGTAGGTCAGTCGTTTTGGCACCTTCTGTACGCCATCTGGTTCCATACGACGCAAGAACCAGGTCACCTTTCCTTTGGGGGCTACTTCGTCAAAGCGCTTATCTTTTAACAAGGCATAATCTAAAGAAAAGGTTTGTACTTCCTCTACAGCGCCAGGATCCATATCCAGGTGGGGAATAATTTCGGCCGCTGTCAACGGCCCGCCTTCAAACATTTCCAACACAGCTTCTGCCAAATGCAAATGACCAACATTGACTTCGGCCATAAGCGCCTGGATAAACCATTGTTTGTTCAGGCATACGAAACCGTCTTGCTTTTCTAGTTTGGCGGTTACTTTTTCTTCAATTTCAGAACCATACAGGGAAAGTATCTGATCTTCATTTACATCAATCAAGTCTGCCAGGGCATCCCCATTGTCCGCATTCAAGAGGTGATCGATTTTCAATTCGGCGGCAAATTCGCGGGTTTTGCCGTTAATCTCGACGTCTATCACGCAGAACTGACCGTTTTGAGGATTGTAGCCATCGCGCACGGCCGTGACCGTACCATAGGCAAATTGCAGTGCGGGGAACACCAGATCATTGCCAACCTCATACTGGTTTTGGGGCTGGTAAATGGTGCGTCCAGACAACAACTTTTTCACTTGATTTGCTTCATCAACAATTCGGCAAGCTATGACAACCGGGGTAATTTGAGCGGCCGTCTGCGGCCGTTCCACCTCTAAAAAGTAGTTGCTAATTTGCTCAATGTCTGCTTCAGTCAGGGTAAAGTTAGATCCCCAATAATCTTCTGTTTGTGTTCGGGACTGAATCACAACTATCTCCTCTCATAGGGGGAAGGTGTTTGCTGAGGTATACAATTCCCATTTGTCTTGTTTTTTGGAATTACTATCACAGGGCAGGATTATACCAATTGTCAAGTTGGGTTGCCACTTTCTACGGCCGTAATCCGGAGTCGGTAATCCGTAATCCGACTGCATCAGCACAAAGCACACGGAATACGGCACACGGAATACGACTTACGGATAAACCACCTCCGTCCACTGCACCCCATTCACGGGCACATTATTCACGCGTACATCCCAATGTAAATGGGGGCCGGTAGAAAGCCCGGTTGAACCGCCGGCGCCTAATGGCTGCCCGGTCACAACGTCGTTGCCGAGGGCCACAAAAATCTCTGACAGATGAAAATAAGCCGTCATCACCCCCAGACCATGATCTAGAATGACACTGTTGCCGCGCAGTTCTAATAAATCGGCAAAAACAACTTTGCCATTGGCCGGGGCTAGAATAGGGGCGCCAACGCCACCGGCAAAGTCTACACCGGTGTGATAATTATTAATAGGGCTGCCGTCGTAGGAACGGCCGTCACCATAGGGCGCAGTCACCACAGTTGTGGTAACAGGAAGCTGAAAAAGTCCATCCCATGCTTTGGCTTCGTCTGTTTGATTGTAAATGGAGGCCAGGAAAGCATCTTCTTCCTGGCGAACTATCGGGTCATCAGGGATGGGGATGAGCTGAATACCAAAACCTGACGAGTTGATTGGCGCTTTTTGGGCAAACGGCCGCCAGGGACGGTCACCGCTGCCAGATAGTTCCAGGGTATACAAACCGGGTTTGGTAAAGGCGTCAATACCGGCCAAAGCCACGAAGCCATCTTCATATGGGAAAAAACGTAAGGGTTGGCCGGCAAAGCTGCCGGAAGGTTGACCAGTGAGTAAATTTTGGACGTAAATGGAAACGGTGCTGCCTTGTTGGATGGGTAACGGCCGTACATCCACCTGCACCCATTCCCCCGGCAAATCTGTGTATGCCGCCTCGCCAGGAATCCGCAGTCGTTGACCGGGGAACAGATACGCCGGGTAAGGCAGTCTGTTAGCAGTGGCAAGTATAGCCGGGGTCACACCATATTGTGCGGCAATGGTAGACACTGTTTCTCCTGCGACCACAAGATGCGGTCTTCCCGTTACTGGCTGGGGTAGCGCCGACCCGGTGCGGCTGACAACGGTCACTGTTTCACCGATGGCTGGTTGGTAATTGGGGTTCACAATACTATTGGCAGCCAACATTTTCTCAGACGTCGTATTAAAAAGAGCGGCTACTTGTCCAATTGTGTCTCCCGCTTGCACAGTGTATACGGTAGCGACCGCTTCCCCTGTGCTGCCGGGAATGATCAACTGCTGCCCTACTGCCAACACATCCGCATTGGTCAGATTATTGAGCGCCAACAGTTCCTCTACGGTAATGCCATAATTAGTGGCAATGATGGTCAAATTTTCCCCTGCCTGCACGATGTGTACCAGGGGGATTGGCGTATCGGCGGGAGGTGGGGGTGTCGGCGGCTCCTCAGCTTGGGCAAATAGTGATAGGGGGGTGAGGCATAAGATAACGGCCGTGAACAAAATCCAATAACGTCGCATAAAAAGAGTTGATCTGGGGTCTACTCCTTAAACTGGAGATGGTCGCCGGGCTGCACCTTTTGCAAAATGGTAGGATGCCCTTCAATGACATAGCAGGCGGGTTGCGGGGGCACATAAGACGGCCGCCACGATTTAGCCAGCGCCGTACCGACCACATCTCCGGCCTCATTCACCCAGATGACGCCCAAATCAAAAAAGACAAACAGCATATGGATAGATGTGTTCATCTTGCTGTCTGACTTCTCTACCAGTACCAGCCCATCTTCCAAACCCAACCGTCGTCGAAAGGTAAAACCGCGCAGTTTGCTGCCGTAACTATCACACCACTTTGCGGCCGCAATCAACGTCTGTCCACTCTCAATATGAATAATCTGTCGTGTTCCCATAATAGCGAAGAAGTATAGTAATAAGGTGACAAGGTGCAAGTTTGCAAGTGGAAAGTAACTAATCATCCATATTTGTGTGATTGTTAAGGATGTTCTCTGGGTGTTACAAATCGCGGCGGGAAAAGCTGAAGAGGGCCAGGAGGAGCATGACGATAGTGAAACCGGCGGCATAGGCTAACATCAGGTTGCTGGGTTGGGAGAGCACGGCAAATGGCCCGGCTAGAAACGCGGAATTGGCAAACTGAGGTTGAAACAGCATCAGGGCACGATTCCACAATACCTGTGTGGGCATAATTAAACTGGTGATGATGCCGATATTCACGGCCGTACCATTTTCAAACAATGCCCCAATCTGCTCAATCATCCCCCCTAAAAAAGCAATGCCAAACAGCATAAAAGCCAGCACCCCATTGGCCAGCGTAGAAAGGCGAGTTCCCCCTAAAAACGTCACCGAAAGGATGAGCAGCGCTTCCAGCATCATTAAGCTCAGTCCGGCAGCGATGTTGTCCAGTACATAATCGGCCCGCAGGTAGATGATGAGCATGAGTCCCCCGGCCATCAGCAAAATGTACAGGGTAATGAGGATGGCAAACCCCAACCATTTACCCAAGATTAGCTCCCAACGGCGGATGGGTTTGGTGACGATGGCTTCGATGGTATGAGAATCTATTTCGCCAGACACCGCCGTGACCGACACCAACACCGACATCAACACCACCAGCAAGTTTGCCACATACAGTCCGGCCGTTAGCAAAACCCCGGTAATTGTCAGACGTTCTTCCAGACCAGCGTGCTGTTCCATCTCTACAAAAATGTAATGGAAGCCAATCCCAAAAACGGCCAGATAAGCCAGCCCCAACAGCAGCCCCACCCACAATATTTTGCGGCGTTGTGTTTCGCGTATGGTTAATTCAGCAAAAAGTAAAGTTATCATTTTTTTGTATCAGGTGTGTTTAGATATGGGGTCTACACGGATAGGGAGGAACACGGATGCCTTAATCACCTAATCTTCACCTATGATTTGTAGGAAGCGATCTTCTAATGAAAGGCGTTTTAGGCTAAGTTCGTATAAGTTGTGCCCGGATTGTACCAGCCAGGCTGCCAATTCAGGGATGTTGTCTTCATGGGGCATGCAGAGATGAATACGGCCGTTCCCCTTTTCCATCTCAATTTCTTGCCCAAATTGGGTTAACGCTTGCAAGAGCTGCGGCGTGGGTTGGCCTACCCGCACCGTCACCCGCACCGCTTCTGGTTGAAAACTGTGCAAGTCTATCGTCTCCAACGTTGTGCCCTGGCGGATAAAGGTAACGCGGTCACACGTTTTTTCCACTTCGCTGAGTAGATGGGAGTTGAGGAACACGGTCGTGCCCTCTTCTCGCAGCCCATTGATAATATCCCGTACCAGCCGCCGTCCCATGGGGTCCAGTCCAGATGTTGGCTCATCCAAAAAGATAAGTTCGGGATCATTGAGTAAAGTTTGAGCTAGCCCAATCCGCTGCAACATCCCTTTGGAGAAGGTTTTTAGTTGGACGTTTGTTTGTGCTGAAAGCCCAACTAATGCCAGCAGATCAGGAATAATTTCTTTGCGTTCTGCTTCATTCATGCCGTAGAGACGGCCGTGAAAATGCAAAAACTCGGCCGCTGTCAACCATTCATGAAAACGGAAATGTTCGGGTAGAAAGCCAATTTTAGCCCGGGTCTGGCGGTCGCCTAACGGCCGTCCTAGCAAATTAGCCGTGCCTGCCGTCGGTTTAATCAACTGTAACAACATCTTTACCGAGGTTGTTTTCCCGGCTCCGTTGGGGCCTAAAAAACCAAAAATCTCACCCCGTTTAACCTGAAGCGAGAAATTGGCAACGGCCGTCTTGCGGCCGAACTCTTTGCGTAACCCGTTGGTTTCAATAGCGAAATCAATCATTTGATAATTACCAATTGACCATTACTCCAGGCTGTTAGCTAATTCTACCAATTCATCCATCCCTCGGCTGCCAAAGAGGCTGTAGATAATGCCGTCTTGCTGCCAGATGATGGTTCCGGCGCTGCCATCCAACTCGCTGATGGCAATGCCGCTAACACCGTCAACCGTCACTTCACGGTAGGTAGCAATATCCTGAGGAATAGGGAGCAGCAAGGTGCTTGTCCAATCTATATCCTGTGCTAAACGGTATGCTTCATCCTCATTTAAGCCCAATAATTGTAGCAGCGCTTCGCCGAGAGCGGCCGTGTCCAGGCCATCCGGGTACTCTACCAGCGGACTTTCACTTTGCAGCAAGTGCAAATCCTCGCCCCATTGTTGGTCTACCCCGGCAAAAACAGCCACTTCAATGTTGGACCCATCCAGATTATCGGGCAACAGCATTGGGTCGGCGCCTACTGCTTCCAGAATGGCACGCGAGCCTTCTAAATCTATGATGAAACGGCCGTTGCCCTCATCAGAAACATAAATCTGGTCTGGTGTACCCAACTTACCCAATGTACGAACGTGGGTCATGCCTGTTAGAGCGGCCGCTTCTTGAATAGAATTGGCCGGCGTCAAATCACCCGGTTCATTTTCAATAATCAACTTGCCGGGCAGTTCTCCCCCTTCTGCAACCTGACTCAGCAAAGCGATTTGCTCCGGTGAAATGGACACAGCGGTAATATTCTGTACCCGGAACAGGCTCAAAAATTCACTGGCAGCAACGCGAACTGTCGGAAAGCTAAAGACAAAAGCCAACATCAATACTGCCAGGACGGTGGCGGTAGCATAACGGCCGCCTGGTACGCTGAAAAAACGGTGTAAGCGGAACTGCCACGTTTGCTGTTCCGCCTGATCTAACCGGGTATTTAGTTGGGAGAAAGCCTGCCTGGCCGGACGTGGGCTATCGGCCGTTCCCGGTTCTACAACTGATAAAAGGTCTAATGCTTCTTGTGTCTGTTTATCCATCTCATTCTTATTCATCTTTTCCGCTCCAATGACTCAATCCTAAAACGCTTCTTCATACGCTTGTTTGAACGCTTTGGCTGCGCGGGCTAATAAAGTTCCTACTGAACTAGGGGCTACATTGCACGCCTGGGCACATTCAGCATAACTGAATCCCATCTGTCGCATGAGCAGTAGTTGGGTTTGACGTTCGGGAAGTTTAGCCAGGGTTTGGCGCACGGCCGTTTCTCGTTCTCGTCGTTCAACTTCCTGTTCGGCTCCTGGCATCCCTTCCGGATCGGGAACCAGAATTGTGTTGCGCTGCCAACGCCGGTTACGGCTGCGGACGGCGTTGTAACCCATATTGGTTGCGGTGCGATACAGCCAGGCGCCGATGTTATGTTCTCGCTTACGGCTAAACAACCGCCGCCGAAAAGCATGATCATGCAACTTCATAAACACGTCTTGCACCAAGTCTTCTGCTTCTACCCGGTTGCCGACTAGCCGGAACAGTAACCCATATACCCGGTCATAATGCTGATAAAAAACCTCGGCAAATGAAGTTTCATCACCTTCGCTAATCTGTTCCAGTAAGCGATTATCTGTTAATGGCGCCATAGGCGTTTCCTTTGTGTGATCTGGTTCGTTCAATGTATCCCTCTAAACACCATGAATAAGTAGATTGTGACACTGGAGATATAAAACAATAATTTTATAGTTTTGGAGAGTAGAGATTGGGCAGTCTCTAAATCTCCAATCTCTTTTCTCCATTTCGTGTGAAAATTATTTACTTGGTATAATATCTGCCGCTGATAGAACTATGATAGATAACAAGGATGAAGTAACACAAATGGAGAAGCAAGCCAACACGCCATTTTTCCAGGGATGCCCCTATTTTGGTATAGAAGATGATCCCGATACTAATTTGATGTTTCCGGCGCCAGGTGGATTTTGTCACCGGGCAAAACCATCGGATGCTGTGGAAATAACCTACCAGCAAACGACTTGTCTGACACAACAGTACCGGGAGTGCCCTGTCTTTTTAAGTTATCGGGAAGGGCCATTACCACCTGAGATTAGCGGGGTGGAGATACGTCACGGCCGTTCTCGGCGCGTATTAGCCGGTATTCTAATCATTTTACTCTTTGCAACGGTGGGTACTGTCTTAGGGTTGTGGATGGCTGACAGTAATCAGAATTTGTCAGCCTTGATTCCGACTAACAGCGAACCCGGTGAATCAGATTTGCCCACGCAAGCAACCGTTGCCATTCTTCCTGTGCCCTCAAAAGAAATACCTATGGAGGAGCCGACCCCCATTCCCGCTACGGCCACAGATATCGCTCCAGAGCCAACGGCCGTACCCACCTTAACCGCCACTCCCCCCGATACCCCCACGCCACCCTTGCCAGCTACCTTTACTCCCCAACCGCCAACCAACACGCCGGCGCCTACAGCTACGGCCGTGCCCGATGCCCTAGCTGAGGTAGCTGTAGACAAATTGAACGTACGGTTTGGCCCCAGTCTTGATTTCACCTTATTGGGATTGGCCGAAGCGGGTGAACAATATGCCATCATCGGCCGTACATCGGATGACGCCTGGTTGCAGATTTGTTGTCTGGCGGAATCACCTGGCTGGGTATTTGCCGAAACAATGACAGTAACAGGCAATCTGGATATCATACCAATAATCACCGAATTCCCTGAATCGTAAATGAACACTGTTCAGTGGCAGTAAGGGCTTGCCCGTAAATAACTTTTGAGTTTCCAGATTGGTTCACTCTTTCGAGAGTGAACCAATCTTGCCAAGTTAAAAACGAGCGTTCCCTAAGCAGTAAACTGACCACTGATTACTGAAAACTGCTCCCTTCTGGTTTACGGCCGTAAACTTGATCATAATCTTCCTGCCAGGGCAAAGTAGAAACATCTTCCACTCCCAATTCCACCAGAAGCGATTCAAAATCGGGTACATTGCGATAGCGGTCTACAAACAGTTTGCCGCTGCGCCCTCGCCGTCGGGTCACTAAGAGAACACCCCCTGGCTTTAAGACACGAATCATTTCCTGGATTGCTGCTCTGTCTGAGGGGAAAAATTCCAACGCTTCCAGGCAGGTGACGGCCTCAAATGTATGAGCGGAAAAAGGGAGTTTGTCGGCGACTTGTTGTACCAGTGCGGCCCGGTCTTGATACGGCCGTAACCTGTCGGCCGCATAATGAAGCATTTTTCGGGAAGCATCCAAGCCAATGACACGGCCGTTAAAGGTCGGCCCTCCCTCCAGTAAAAAAAATGGTAAACGTCCCGTTCCCGTAGCCACATCCAAAACAAGTGGAGCGGGAACAGATTGCAAACGCAAACGTAACGGCCGTATCAGAAAAAAAGATTCAACATCCGCGTCAAACTCTTTAATGTCGTCATATTTATGAGCCGTTACATCATACAACCAGACCACCACCCGCCGCCCTAAATACACCCCTTCTGTTAAATCCAGCAAATAATACAGAAGCAGCCCCAATGAAATCAAACTAATTACCAGCGCTAACCACCACATCACAAGGAACCTTTTAACCGCTGCCAACGTCTACTGTGTAGATAAGTCTGCAAGTAGCAATTTTTCTCTGGCCAAACGTACTCGCAGATTTGCAGACGTAACCATTCAGGTGCCCGGCACTTCATTACCAAGTCTACTGGAGTAGCACACTCGTTTATAAGTGCCGGGCACCTTGGGGGAGTGAATGGTTACTTGCAGACTTGTCACTAATGGTATGATGTATTGTGATAAATAAACAAGCATACAACATCCCCCACAATGAATAATGAATGATATTAGGAGGTCAATCAAATGACAAAGCGAACTTTAATTTTGGCAGGAAGTTTATTAATTTTACTGCTGGCTGCCTGTGCTGGCGCCTCAAATCCTGAACCAGTTGCTATTGGCAATGAAGCCAACATCAATAGCGAACCGGCACTGGCCCTGGTTGAAAACACCCCGGCGCCAGAAGCCACCGCTGTGCGGTTGGTATTAGTTGAAGAGGATAACAGTGAGGACAAAGCACTATCGGCGGATGAAACATCTGCCTTACCATCCCAATCAGAAACGGATGAAAGCGTGGTCAGCAAAGCCGACTTGAACTTGAATGATGTTGGTGATGGCGCGATACTCATTTATAAACGTACCAGTGGCAAAATGGGGATCGGCCCTACCTTTTTTGAATGGCGTTTTTATGCCGACGGCCGTGTTGCAGTCAGTGACGGCCGTGTGTACCAGATTACACCAGAAGAAGTAAAAAATTTGGTGGACAGCATGACCGCTCAGGGCTTCTTCGCCTTAGAAGTAGACTACACCCCCGAAGACACCTGTTGTGACCGGGCTGCCCATGAAATCAGTGTGCAGCAAGATGGCCGTGTCTATCAGGTAACAACCCTCGATGGCGCGAACAATCCCCCTGAACTAGACATTGCCTTGCAAAGCATCAACAATGTTCTGTCGGCATTGGCTGAACAAGGACAATAAGATTCAGTAGATCAAGATTTTCGCCACGAATGACACGAATTTGACAAATTCAAATCTGTTTTTCGTATAATTTGTGTAATTCGTGGTAGAATTTGGATCTACTGAGATTATCGAAAAAGAGCTGTGGCTTCTAAAAACTGACATCTACCCTTCAAACCATTGTCTAAAAAATTTACCTAAATCTTTACCAGAGGCCTCTTCCATAATAGCGATGAATTCCTCATCTGAGGCCGTGCCATTTCCATATTGTTGGAAGTAGTTTTGCAGACCGGCAAAGAACGCTTCATCCCCCATTTCCTGGCGCAGTTCATGAACCATGAGAGCGCCGCCAAAATAAGTGAAGCCGCCGAACAACTCTTCTGGCTCCGGGTCCTTAATGGGTGGGAACGGGCCGCGTTGTTCCATCGCCGCCTCAATCCCGGCCATCTCCAATTCCAATCCTTCTAGATCATCACGGTGATCCCACATAATAGAAATGTAGGTGGCAAACCCTTCATTGCGCCACATCTCACCCCATGAGTCCAGACTGACCCAATCGCCAAACCACATATGGGCCAATTCATGGATGACAGTGCGCTCGTTCAACATGCCGGTGGATAGCAGGACAATTGTTTGCGTTTCTAACGATACGCCGGGCGCATGAACAGTCACGTACCCATATTCGTCATAAGGATATTCGCCAAATAATTCACCCATCCAATCTATTGCTTCACCGGTCATGCTTGTGCTTTGGTCAAATGCCTCCTGGTTTTCGGGAAAGAGGTAATGGCGTAGAGGAATGCCTTGTGGGGACTCATCTTCGACCCGCTCATATTCCCCGACAACAACTGTGGCCAGATAAGAGGCCATGGGGAAGTTGTGCTCCCAGATGTAAGTGTCAAATTGAGTATCGTCTTGAAAATCCAGAAGGGCGCCGTTGGCTACGGCCGTTAATCCATCCGGCACAGTCACTTCAAAACGGTACGTCGCTTTGTCTCGTGGATGGTCATTGTTGGGGAACCAAAAGCGGCTGCCATCCGGCTCCGACAATACATAGATTGTGTCTTCGCGAGCATAAAACATTCCCAACCAGGTGGCAAAACCTACATAGGGGGAGGGGTCTTGTACAGTTTCTCCGGCATACGTGACGCTCATCTGAAATGTTCCCCCGGAGTTGACCGGCTCTGGCAAAGTGATGATCAACTTGTCATCTTCACGCTCAAATTCGACTGTCTGCCCATCCACCAACAATTCACTTATGTCAAATCCAATAAAATCTAAAGATAACTCGCCTAGATTATCTTGGGTAGCTAGAATATCAATTTTGGTTGTCCCTTCTAACTGGTAAGATAATTTCGGGCTTAGGTTTAACTGAATGGTGTAATGCTGTACATCGTAACCGGTGTTGCCCAATTCTGGGGAGTAAGAGTCGCCGATAGAACGGCCGCCGGCTGTCGTTTCATCTGTTGAGGGAGCCGAAATGGGGGTAGTTGCGGCCGTGGCTTCTCCCTCCACACTATTTTCACTATTCTCCGTTGTTTGCTCAGGACCGGCCGCTTCTGGAACCGAAGACTCTGACTGCCCACAAGCGGCCAACAAGACAATGAATATGATCAAAAGAGTTTTAGTTTTTACCTGGAATGCTTGCATTCTTAATTTATTCCCCTCATACTTTCAGTTAAATTAACGAAAGAGGTTCCACCTTTCCCAAAAGATGGAACCTCTCAAAGAACTACCAAGCCTACCTGAAGAAATCAGATTTTTGTAACTAAAGATGATATTCTACCAGATAAAAATCCAATTTCTAGCTTGGTAGTTACAGATAAAGATAATGTAAACCTTGAGAAGTCTGGTTTATTTTACGTAGGAAAGCAACCAAAATATCATTATTGTTTACAATGCACTCACAAAAGGAACAACGGCCGTGACCCACAAACCCAAATTACGCCCCCTCGATTACCAACCTGTTTACCATCAGGGTGAACAGATGTGGTATCTGCGCGACCCCTTGCAATTGACCCCTTCCCAACTCATTATGCCCCCGGCGTTGGCCCAGATAATCTTGTTTATTGACGGCACACGGGAAGCTACCGAAATCCATCACGCTTTGGGCCAACATTTGGATACGTCGTTACCGTTTAGCATCGTGGCCGATACACTGGCCCAGTTGGACGAAGCTTGTTTGTTAGATAATATCCGCTCACGGCAAAAAATTGCCCAGATTCGGGACGAGTATCGCGCCCAACCATTCCGCCCTCCGGCGCTGGCCAAATTAAGCTACCCGGAAACGCCAGCCCGGTTAACAGCGTTGTTTGAGGAGTATGGCCGACACGATAACTTAAACGGCTGGCAGCCCTGGCATGGCCGCGGACTCATCTCTCCCCATATTGATTACCAACGTGGCGGCCCTGTATATGCCCAGGTGTGGCAGCGGGCCAGGCAAGCTGTCTTAGACGCCGATCTGGTTCTCATCTTTGGCACCGATCACAATGGCAGTTCAGGCACATTTACCCTCACCCGCCAGCATTACGCTACCCCCTATGGCATCATCCCCACTAACATTGATCTGGTAGACAAACTGGCGGCAGCGATTGGTCCTGAAAATGCCTACGCAGAGGAGTTGAACCATCGTCAGGAACATTCAGTTGAACTGTCGGCCGTGTGGCTACATCACATCTACCACCAGGCTGAGATGACTCCCAAGCCGATGCTGCCTGTTCTGATTGGTTCCTTTCACCATTTTGTTATGGATGGGTCACACCCGGCCCAGGATGAGTTGTTGATGACGGCCGTAGACACCCTCAAGCAGGCCACTGTTGGAAAGAAGGTTTTAGTGATTGCCTCGGTAGATTTTGCCCATGTTGGCCCTGCGTTTGGCGATCAATTCATGATGGATGAAACCCGCCGCGCCAATCTGCGCCAATCTGATGATGCCCTGGTGCAAACCATTATTCAGGGGGACGCGGCTGGATTTTATGATCGGATAACGGCTATACAAGACCAAAATCGTATCTGCGGCTTCTCACCTATCTACCTCATGCTGCGTTATTTAGGCACAACCGAGGGTGTGCAAGTAGCGTATGACCATTGTGCGGCCGATAAGCAAGATACCTCCCTCGTATCTATTGCCGGTGTCTTACTTGAGTAGTTTCTTCTTTTAGCCCCTTTTGCCATTATTGATTTTCTGGTAAATCATGAAACAAATAGTGGCATGGTTCAAACTAGCTTGACACTTTACAGAAATCACGAATGGATCGAATAGTCAAATAAGGCTTTTTCAAAAATTAAATGATCCTACCTGTTTTGAAAAAGCCTCCAGCCAGTTCCCGAAATGGCATCAATTCGGGATCATTATTTTCTGGAATTGGCCTAACACGAATAACGCCAACGAAAATTCGTGATATTCGTTCATTCGTCATATTTGTGATTTGTAAAGGTAATTTTTTTTGAAGTTGAACCGACCCCTTAAATTCATAGCCGAAATCTATTTTGCCAATTTGCGTCAAGTGGCTGACTCAAGTTAGCTGCTAACAGAGGTTCCATTTTTCCAAAAGGTGGAGCCTCTGTTGACCTATTACAACAAAACCCTTGACAGATTAAAGGTTTTGTTGTATTTTTACAACAAGTATAATTGTTGTAATATCCCGCATTAGTGTGGAAGCATCCTGAAACATATGAGTTGCAATGAGTAAAGAAGATTTGCTGGAAAGTTATGCCAGTGTCCCGGAAGTGGCCAAACGCTTGAATGTTCACCCCGAATCCGTGCGACGCTTGATCCGGCAAGGGAAACTTCCCGCAATTAAATTTGGGAACAAATGGCTGGTAGAAAAAGCTACCTTAGAACAATTTGCCAGTCACTACGATCCTCGCCCTGGGAATAAAGCAACATTACTATAGTGCAGGAAGAGGGATAGCATATGCAAAAAGCACCAGAACTAGAAAATATCGCAAATATTCGTGTCGTTGGTGTTGGCGGCGGTGGTTGTAATGCCGTTAATCGCATGATCCAAGAAGGGATCGGCGGTGTGGATTTTATTGCTGTCAATACGGACAATCAGGCATTGCTCCTCTCAGAAGCGCCGGTACGGGTGCGTCTGGGGGACAAGCTAACACGCGGTCTGGGCGCCGGCGGCCACCCTGAGACTGGGGAAAAAGCGGCCGAAGAATCGGCCGACGATTTGTATGAAGTCCTTAACAATACAGATATGGTATTTATTACGGCCGGGATGGGTGGCGGTACAGGCACTGGCGCAGCTCCGGTTGTGGCTCGTGTGGCCAGAGAACAAGGCTCCTTGACTATTGGGGTGGTGACACGGCCGTTTCTCTTTGAAGGCAGTAAACGTTCTAATGCCGCCGAACAAGGTATCGAAAAACTGAAAGAACAGGTAGATACCCTGATTGTTATCCCCAATGATCGTCTGTTGGAACTGACAGACCGGCGTATGTCTCTGGCTGAATCGTTTAACATGGCTGACGATGTGCTGCGCCAGGGCATTCAGGGCATCAGCGAACTCATTACTGTGCCCGGCCTTATTAACCTGGATTTTGCCGATGTCAAAACAATCATGTCAGAAGGCGGGGCCGCATTGATGGCGATTGGTCACGGTGAAGGTGAAGATCGTGCCCGCACTGCTGCAGAACAGGCCATTAGCTCGCGCCTGTTAGATGTGACCATTGATGGTGCTCAGGGCATATTGTTTAACGTAACAGGCGGCTCCAGCCTGAGTTTGTACGATGTGAATCAGGCAGCGGCAATCATTCGGGAGACGGCCCATCCAGACGCCAATATGATTTTTGGGGCCGTGATAGATGAAAGCATGGGCGATGAAATGCGGGTGACAGTCATTGCTACCGGTTTTGAGCGTACTTTGTCTCGCCGCCAATTTTTGCAGCAGCAGTACAGCCGGCCGACTCCTGTTGCCAGCGCTGCACCTCAGCCACAGGCACAACCACAGCCAGCTTCTGTTCCCGCACAAGAGCCCGCGCGTGAACCAGAGCCGGCTGAACCGGTGCAGCCACGTTTTGCACCCAACAATTTAGAAATTCCGGCCTTTTTACGCCGACGCTGATTTAGCAATCAGTTTTCAGTATTCAGTGATCGGGAACTGATTACAGTTAACATTCCAACTCAAAGGAGTTGGCAACTTGTGAGAGTTGTAAAAGCCGCCAACACAGCCAATACCCTTTTGGGTAGTAACTGTCGTCAGACAGTGGCACACAATACTCCTTTTTTGTTCGGTGGTTTGTAATTTTTTTGCAAACCACAAACATCCCCTCTGCACCGCTCCCCCTGTTTATGCAGGGCAGGGGGAGCACCTCTTTTTTTTACAGCTAATGCGACCCTTTTGTAAAACACTCACCCCCAGATAACATCGTTCAATTCAGCGTTGAGACAACAACGAAAGCAATCGGGAATACAGTTACCAAGCGCAGGGATCAAAACTCTCCCATCGTCAAGAACCAGAACCATAATATTATCCAGCGGCCGAAAACTTTTATCGGCCGTGAGGGGGAATTAGCTGAGATTACGACCCGGATGTGTGATCCTGCCTGCCGTTTTCTGACGGTATGCAAGATTATTTGCGTGAAAAAGAGATGTTGTTGATCATGGATAATTTTGAACACTTGGGGCAGGATAACCAGGAAGATATTCTCTGGGATGAATTGGCAGCGCTGCTCAATGCTGCCCCCGAAAGCAAAAAAGCAGAGAGGTTGCCAGCAGCCTCTCTACTTTTTTGCTTTCTATGACAACGGCCGTTATGAAGGGCACGGCCGTTGTGTTTGTTTAACCATTAACCCTACGGTGTTAGCATCTGCTTACTGATCAGGGCACCAACCCCTTCGCTTGAAGAAGGTGTGCCGCTGATTGAGGCTGTGGCCTGCATCGTCACATCATCAATGAATAGATGGCTGATCTTGTCGTTTGAATCTGTTTGCCCTTGGATACGAACTTCAATTGTCTGCCCGTTATACGCAGATAAATCTACTACATGTTTAGCCCAGCCGCCCGTTTCTGTCCCGTCACACAAAGGATAGAGATCTGCTGGATTCGACACATCGCCGTTAATAACAACCCCGGCCAGATCATGAGTACAATTAGATTCTTGTGAGGCAATCCAGTGCCAGTAAGCGAGGTAAGGCAATCGTGAATCCACCGTAATTACTTGTTCAATAAAGCTGACTTCGTTCACATCACCGGCTAACCAGGCTGCCCAGCTTCCACTATGGGGCGAGAGTGGCAAAATGCTGTCATTGTAGATCAAGATGAAGCCTTTTTGTGAATATTCAGTCCATACGGTTCGGCCGCTTTCAAATCCTGGATTCTGGAAAGGGTTGGTTGCCGGTGGCAGCGGCACCATAATTGACGGCAAATAAATATGGTTGGTCAAGTTGGCGAGGTTGTCAATGGCTGCCAATGCTTTTTGACCATCCGCAATGCCAGAACCACAAAGGCTAGTTGTGCAACTGCTGCCGGTCGGAAATGATCGGGCCGAACTTTGCAACAACGAAGTCAACTGTCCGGTTGTCAAGGTGGGCTTATAGTCAAACATCAACGAAACCAAACCGGCCACATGAGGCGTGGCCATACTGGTTCCCTGGTAAAAAGCATAAGCGTTGTCATTGGCCGGGATGGTAACGCCAGAATCCAATGTAGACAAAATCCCATTTGCGGTGATGGCTGTTTCGCCGCCAGGGGCAGCTACATCCACCACGCTGCCAAAATTACTGTACGAAGCTTTGTCGCCACCGCGATCATTGGCGGCTACGGTAACGACATTATTACAACTGGCCGGGTTCACATTGCTGGCATTCTGATTTTCATTTCCGGCCGCTACCACAACAACAGCGCCTACATTCACAATATCATCAATAGCCGATTGTTGGGCGTTGGAACAGACGCCGCCGCCGCCCAGACTCAAATTTAACACTTTAGCCGGGTTCGCATTAGCAGGTACACCGGACACGGCAATACCCGCCGCCCACCGCATCCCGTCAAGAATATCGGAAGTAAAGCCACCGCATCTGCCTAACACACGGACGGGCAGCAGTTTGGCATTCCAGTTAACCCCGGCTACCCCCAGATTGTTGTTGGTGGATGCGCCAATTGTGCCTCCCACATGGGTGCCGTGCCAGGAACTGGTGGAGCCAGGCCAACCAGTGAAACATTCATCGGGGTTGGTCCAGTCGCCGGGGTCTGAGGGGTTGCTGTCACGGCCGTTGCCATCATTCGCAGTTGGGACATCGGTAATAAAATCATACCCTGGTACAAGTTTTCCGCTCAGGTCTGTGTGTCCTAGCAAAATGCCGGTGTCAATGACGGCCACAACCGTACTGCTGGAACCGGTTGTTTTGTCCCAGGTCGGTTCCAGGTTCATTCCTTCTGATGTGCCGGCCGTATATTTGTAATGCCATTGTTCTCCATAACGGCTGTCATTGGGAACCAGGTCAGGGGTGAAGACAGTCCGCTGCGGCTGCCCGTCAATACCCAGAATACGGTCTGGTTCGGCATATTCCACATCGGGCAGGGCGGTCATGTTGGCGATCATCTGGGTCACTTCGCTGACGGGCAGTGCCTGCGGTAATTTGTACACATAAGAATCGCCAGACATTTCACGTAGATAGCTTACCTGTACGCCGGCTGCCTGACTGAGTTGAGCGGCACGGCCGTTGCCATCAGCCGCCATCATGCCAGCCATAGCAGCTGATTCCTTAAACTTGACAATAATCTGACTGGTTGGCGGCGATGACTCTTTCGCCTGCTCTTCCGGGAGGGTCAGCCGGATGGGGTCTTCAGAAGCTGCGGCCGTTTGCTGCCGTAGATTTGCTGAAATCACTGCGCCTAATAGAACAAGAAATACAATGAAAAACATCCATTTTTTAATCATGACAATTTGTTCTCCTTATTTTGAATGACAGTAAGGGTTCGCTCAAAAACAACTTCATTTTCTGGCGGGAATTGTATCCACATATACGGTCATAGTAGCCGAAGAAAGTTTCCCCGTCAACGATAAAACCCCAGAAGAAACTTGTCCAGAAGAAACTTGTATTGAAGTGAACTGCTATTTTTTGTTTCAATAACGGGTACAATGGAGATTATGGAACTGCTCCCTATTCAACAAGAAGCAATTGATGCTGGACAAACTGGTTTTTTAATTGGCCCGGCTGGAACCGGCAAAACGGCCGCCTTGCAGCGACGGCTCATCCGTCTGTTGGCGATGGGCGAACCGGCGTATACGATTTTGGTTATCGTGGCCGAGCCAAGCCATGCTCAACCTTTTCTGGATGCTGTACATCAATCGGGGCTAGGACCATACGCCGATCTAAAAATCACCACGTACAACAGGATGGCTCAGGAGATGGTAGCTTTATTCTGGCCATTGGTGGCTCGGCCGTCTGGCTTTGACAAACCGTACCAGCCCCCCACCTTCCTCAGCTATGACCTGGCCCAACTGTTAATGTGGCATGTCATCACTCCCATGCTAAACGAAGGCGCATTTGCCGACTTGCGGCTGCGCCCGCAACAAATTGTCAGCCAGCTTCTGGATACCCTTAATCGGGCCGCGCTCAATAGTCTTAGTTTGGAGGAAGCGATTGAGCGGCAAAAAAGCGCCTGGAGCGGTGAACCGGAACGACTTCTCCACCTGAATGATGCCGCTTTGGCGGCTAACACCTTTCGCCAATCCTGTCTGGACAACAGCCTGCTAGATTTGTCATTGACAGTGCGTGTTTTTGATACGCAGCTTGTGCATCATGAATTGCTCAAAAACTATTTCCGCGAACGATACCGTCACTTGATTGTGGACAACGCCGAAGAACAGTCACCAGCCGGACAAAATTTTGTACGTGAATTGATGAGTGTGACCAAGACAACGGCCGTTGCCTACGATGGCGGCGGGGGATACAAACGTTTTCTGGCGGCCGATCCTGACGGAGCGCGTCGATTTTTTAGTCTCAGTCAATATGTGTTCCGCTTTGAAGAAAGTTTTACCACGACCGCGGCGCTAGTCAGCCTCTCCAATCAGGTAACAAATGCGCTCATGTTTACCAGTCAGCCCATAGACGGGGCTGGGGAGGCGATATTGGGGGTGGTACACGGCCGTTATCGTCGCGAAATGGTACACAATCTAGCTGATTTCCTGCACGAACTGATGGATGAGAATGATCTGGTTACGGCCGACATCGCTATTATTGCTCCCTATTTGGATGGGGCGCTGCGGTACATGCTGGCGCAGACGTTTAAGGAGGCCAGGTTGCCCTACTATGAACTGCGCCGCCGGTCCAGCCCCCGCGATGAGCCGCGGGTGCGGGCCTGGCTCACCTGGCTGGCGCTGGCCCACCCTCATTGGGAGGTGACGCCCACTACCTACGATGTAGCCGAAGCGCTGACCCTGAGCATAGATGGTTTTGACCCCGCCCGCGCCGAACTGTTGGCAGAACGGCTTTACCGACCAGAACCGCCCGGCTTGCTCTCCATCAGCGAAGTGCCAGAAAGGATCGTCACTCGCATCGGTTTTGATCTAGTTGGCTTAGTAGAGGAACTGCGGCTGTGGCTGGAAAGCGCGGACAGCAGCCTGCCCATTGACCATTTTTTACATGCGTTGTTTCAATTGTTGTCCCAAAAACGGTTTCAGCCGCGGCCGGATGTGGCTGGCGCGGCCGTGTGTGATTGGTTAGTGAAGGCGGCCACTCGTCTACGGGAATCGGCCGAGGCGATTGGCTTTAATACGGCGGCTGAAATTGGGGCCGCTTTTATTGACGGTATCAACAGTGGCCTCGTCACCGCCAATCCACCAGAATTGGGCGACCCACCAGACCTGGATGGGATCATGATTTCCACAATTTACGGCTATTTGCTGGCGGGGAAACCGGCGCGGGTACAGGTGTGGCTGGAAACGGCCGCCACTGGTTGGTGGGACATCCCTAACCAACCTCTGAGCAATGCCTTTGTGCTGGCGCAGAGTTATGATGTGTCACAGCCGTGGACGGTGGACAGCGACATGCAAATACGTAATGAGTTACTCGGCCGTATTGTGCGTGGCCTGACCGCCCGCTGTTCCCAAGGCATCATCCTGGCCACCAGCGACCTGGACCGTCGCGGTGTCCGCCAGGATGGCCCCCTATGGCGTGCCTTGCAACCAACCAGGTAACGAGGTATGAGAGATCCCAAGAAATTTTCTCTTTTCGTGGCTGGAATTGTATTGGCTTGTGAGTGAGCTAAAGTAAGCTGCATCCTCTTCAAAATACTTAGCCATTGCCGTTCACGAATGCCTAGCTGTTCCCGATCTGTATGCACAAAATAGAATTCACGCAAAGGATATTCTTTATACCATAAGTGTTAACTTAAGCGAAGACCTCGCAGGTTTTAACGCAAAACCTCAGAGGGGCGTAGATCATTTTGGAAACCTGCGAGGTCTTAAGTTAACGACAATGTTCTTTATACAAACGTTCTGAAAAAGTTCAACTTTTGTCCCCAAAATATGGAAATGTTACTTACATTTCCATATCATCGAACCAATTTTCGATATTCAGCGAATCAAAATTTGCAAAATCGCTTACATTGCGAGTCACAAGAATGAGATCATTTGTGGCCGCAACCGCGGCAATTTGCCCATCAGAGTATGAAGGCGGTCGTCCAATCTGACTTAACCGCGCCCGTTCTTTGGCAAACCATGCGGCTGCATCCGCATCATAATCCATAATCGGTATCTCTGTTCGTACCGTCTCTAATAAATAGCGCTCAATAACAGTACGTTTGCGAGATGCTGGCATTTTGAACAGTCCAAATAACAGTTCGTGCCAGGTGGTGGCGGCAATGGCTATTTTCCCCGCTACGGCTTGTATCTGCGCCATCACATGCACATTTGGCGCTTTCCGAACAGGTTCAGAAATAACGTTCGTATCTAGTAGATAATTCAGCCCCATGGATTTGTGTCCTTTACGGGTGTGCGATCACGACTATCTCCCCAAATCTCATCTGGATTGATATCGAGTTCATCAACGTTCCAATTCTGTCGCCACTGCTGGTAAGCTGCCCAGAAATCGTGTTTTGGCTGATTTGCCAACAAGCGAACATACTCCTTTGTGGAGAGGATAACCACAACTGGCTGACCGCGCCGCGTTACCTCTATCGGCCGTGCCGTTTTTTCCACATCACGAACAAGTGCTGTAAACTGGTTACGTGCTTCTGCAATTGAATAGGTTGTTTGTGTCATAGCGCCTCCAAGATAGCCATGTTTATGGCTATTCTATACAAGATGGGGGATGGGTGTCAATTCAAGTATACTTTGGGAATGAGTTTTGAAATGAGGATGAGAAAATGAATGATTCACCGATGATTGTGGCTTTTCAGGGGGAACCGGGAGCGTATTCTGAGCAGGCGGTACATGAACATTGTGGGCCGGAAACGGCCTCACGGCCGTGTCACACCTTCACCGAGATTTTTGAGAGCATTCATAATGGACAGGCAACGCAGGGCATGTTGCCGGTGGAAAATTCGCTGGCGGGGATGATTGCCCCGGCTTACGATTTGCTGATTGATCATGATTTACGGGTGCAGGCGGAGGTAATTGTGAAGGTGGAGCATTATCTGATGGCCCCAGCAGGCACAAAACTGCAAGATATTAACCGCGCCCTGTCCCATCCGCAGGCGTTGGCGCAGTGTGAGCGCAGTTTGCGCCGTTTACGCATTCAGCCGGTGGAGCATTATGATACGGCCGGCGCTGCCCGCGATCTGGCAAACAATCCGCAACCACAGACGGCGGCCGTAGCCAGCAAATTGGCCGCTGAAACGTACAATCTGGAACTGTTGGCACAACATATCGAAGATGAGACTTTCAATTACACCCGCTTCTTTCTACTCGGTAAATCTGACCCACCGCGGCAGGACCCTAGCAAAACCTCTATCATTTTCACGACGCGGCATGTGCCCGGCGCGCTCCATTCCATTTTGGGTGAACTGGCTAGCCGGGGATTGAACCTGACCAAGATTGAATCACGGCCGCGGCGTAACCGTCCCTGGCATTATCGCTTTTTTGTAGATTTTCTGGGGCATGAGGATGAGAAAATTGTGCAAGAAGCGATGCTAGGCATCTTAAAACACACTTCCTTTTTGCAGGTATTGGGTAGCTACCCGGTAGCAAAGCAATTGAAAATTGACAATTGACAATTATCAATTTATCAATTGTCAATTACCAGGGGGTTAAGGAAGAAGACATCGCTTTGGACGCCGTCGGGGGTGGTGACTTGTAGGCGACGGCCGTTTTCCGCATTGTAAAGTCCAATTTCTAAGGGATAACTACCGGGGGGCGTATCTTCTGGCAGCGTTATTTGATAACTGTCAATGATGACCTCGCCAGCCAGCCAGCGGGAGGTGGGGTATTGGCCTGCTTGGGGCATGACGTCTTGCTGCCAGGCGCAAGGGTCGCAGCGGCCATCTGGTTGCAGCAAATGAACAAAGACAGTGTAGTCAGTGGTGGGCGCTTGTTGGGCTTGCCAAACCAATGTCAGGCTGTATTGTCCTGGTTCGGGGGTTGGATTGAGCGTGTAGCCGATTAGCTCGATTTCATTGCCGAGGGTGACGGCCATTTCATTTTTGACGGCCGGCGGGGTAAAGGTACGGTTACTGGGGGTCACAGAAAGTGGGCCTAGCCCTACCGTTTCTACCACTTCTCCTTGTTCATTGATGAATTGGGCATTGAGCAGGTAATTTCCGGATGGCGTATCAGACGGCAGGGTAAATGTTTGGCGGTCAATCAGAAATTGCGGCGTTTCCCAGGCGTCAAACGGGTAGCTATTGTGAACAGGTTGGGTTTCCAGCAATGTTAATTCAGTCACGCCAGGTTGGGTAAGTGTCAGACGGGTGGTTAAAGGAGATTGGGGATTGGTAGCCAGCCACCAGAGCGCAATGCCATACGGCGTGCCTGCCACCAGTTCGGCCGGGCCCCGTTCATATCCGGTCAGGCGTAGTCCAGGTTGTATTTCGGTGTTGAGTGTGAAGGAGGCGGTTGGCAGATGGTCGGGCAAGGGGCTGGCTTGAATGGGGACGTTGGGAATGAGGACGGCCGTGCCGGCGTAACGGCCGTCGCCATCCAATTGTGGTAGTTGTTCTCTGGTAGCGCCAGAAAACAAGCCCACCTGTAAAAGATAGTCGCCCGGCGGCGTACCCGGTGGAATGGGCACATTGATACGCTGCACAATCGTTTCTCCTATTTCCCATTGTTCGGCCGGGTAAGCAAATGTTTCTACCTGGCTCCAACGATGCCCCCATTCATCTTCCAGGTGTACAAATGGGGTGAAGTCTCCCGCCTGGGGTTGGGTAATGTGCCAGTAAAGGGTGAGGGGCAGTGTACCGGCGGCCGTGCCCGGTTCCACATCATAACCAAGCAAGGTAATGCTGTCGCCAAAATTGGCGTTTAGGGGATGGGTGATGGTAAGCGTGGGGGTTTGGGCGAGTTCGTAGGCGATGAAGGCCGGAGAACCGTCAGGCGCTTCCTGGTTGGGCAGTTGGCTGGCCTCTGCAAAGTAACCGGCGGCCCAGGATGGTATGGGGCTGCGTTGGGGGAAGATGTAAAGGGCACGGCCGTTGGCTGGAAAAACAAGCGCCTGACTTTGGGGCAGCCATTTGACCTGACCATATTTTTCACTGAGGAAGGCCAGGGTGGGGTGTTTGTAATGCAGGGCAGCAACGTAGATTTTTTTGTCGGCCGTGTCTGTTTGATCGAGGAATGGGGCAACGGCCGTTAAATCCCCATCTGTTTCCAAATACACATCTGGCGTCGCTCCCCAATCCTGGAAATAGAGTTGTTCTACATATAAACTGCCAGCCATCAGAAGCAGCATGGCGGCCGTAAAAAGAGCTGGCGTTAGTTTTGGACGGCCGAAGCGTTTCTGTAAATCATCCAGCAATGTCATCAACCCCACTGCGGGCAAATAAAAGAGAAAAGGGATCAGGCCAATGGCACGCAGATTGCTGGGTACGATTTCGTTAGTTGCCAGGGCTGTAGGCAGAATCATGATGAACGGGGCCAGGATGAGCAAGAGAGAGCCTGTACGCTGCCAGTCTTCTTCAAGCTTCCGCCATTGAAGCAGAAGAATGACCCAACCGACGATGAGTAAACCGCCCCAGAACCAGTCAAACAACGGCCGTTCCGGTAAATTAAAACGCCAGTAAGGATCACCCCGCAAAAATAGCATGCCCCCTGATTTGAGCAGACTAATGTTAAGTGGTAGCCCTTCACTGTCTGTAGAAACTTGCGAAATACGTACCCAAAAAGCTTCTGGTCGCTGCCAGAAAAAGTTGAGCAGGGGCAGGGAAACAGCCAGCGCCAACAGTCCCATCAGCGCCGTTTGTAACCAGCGTAAACGCCGTTTTTTTCGGTTGAATAGCAAGGGTAGCAAAGCAACTAAAAGGAGCAGGGGAAACATACGGGCGGCCAGGTATGTGTAAGCTGTTAATCCCAGAAAGACGCCCGCGGCGATTAACCATCGCCAATCATTTTTGCGGTAGCCGTGCAGTAATGCGGCTGCTGTTAATGTTTGCAAAAAGGGTTGGGTAATGGCCCGGAACCCCAGACGACTGAACAGTAAATGCCAGAAGCTGACTGCTAACAGTGCGGCCGCTAATAAAGCAATACGACGATCACGGAATAGCTCCAGGCCCAACCAGTAAGTGGTGGCCACAGTGAGAATACCGATGGCTGCGGCCGTTAAACGCAACGTGGACACAGAATCGCCAATCAAACGCATCAACCCGCCCGCCAGATAAAAAAACAGCACTTCTTTGCCGGTATAACTGGAAATGAAAAGGGGGCGTTTTCCCTCAAGACCGATTTCGGCCGCCAACACCCCATTGGCGGCTTCGTCATAATGGACGCCCGGTGGCGTGTGAGACAGATCGGGCAGGCGAAGAGTGGCTGATACCATCAGGCAAAAAAGCATGAAGAGCAGAGCATGGTAGCGGTTGAGGGTGCGCATGTGGGGGATTGTATCGGTTGCTAAGTTCTATGTCGAAAGGAATTGGCGGGTGGTTGCTCCTTCTTTCACAAGCGTAGGTTTGGCGTGGGTTTGGCGTAGGGACGGCGTACAGACGACCGTAGGACAATCATATAATATACATAACGAAGGGTAAAAATCTCTTCTTCTTCTCCTCCTTTTAATGAGAGTCAGGTTTCGGCGTTCCTGACTCTCCACAAAAATCAGAGGGTTGGCGTTAAGCCAACCCTTTTTTTGTGCCCGCTGTTATAATCTCCACCTATGTCTGTAACCGAAAGAGATGAAGATACGGTCGTAGACGGCCGTAAGCGTGTATTACAAGCGGCCGGATTGGTAGGCGCTCTCGTTTTGCTGGCGCGAATGGTCGGACTGGTGCGGGAGATGGTTGTTCGTTCAACGCTGGGCATTGCCACACCAGAAGCCGTCGCCTTTGACATTGCTTCCCGTTTCCCGGAGTCAATCTTCCTAATTTTGGCGGGCGGGGCTATTGGGGCGGCGTTTATCCCCATGTTTACGGCTTATTTTGAGCGTGACGATGAAGCCGGAGGCTGGCGGCTGTTTTCTGCTATCATCAATCTGGTTTTCATTGTCATGACGCTTGTTTGCATTGTGGCTGCCTTTTTTACGCCCCAAATTGTAGACTTTTTTGCCGAAAACCAGATTGAAGAATATCCGCAAATATTACCCCTAACCGTGGCGCTTATGCGGATTATGCTGCTGTCCTCCATTATTTTTGGGGTGAGCGGCGTCATCATGGGTACGCTCAATGCCCGGCAGCATTTTCTGCTACCCGCCTTAGCGCCGACGATTTATACGTTGGGCATCATTGCCGGCGGCCGACTCTGGCCCATTTTCAGCAATACGACGCCGGCAATTGGTTTTGCCATTGGCACAGTGGCCGGAGCGATGGGGCATCTGCTGATTCAGTTGCCAGGGTTAAAACAGAAGGGGGCACGGTACACGGCCGTTGTAACTGTGCGAGACCCCGGCGTGTTGCAAGTCCTTAAACTGATGGCTCCCCGTGTATTGGGGCTGTCATTTAGCGAAATCAACCGACTACTTTTTGTGTACATGACTGATTTGATGATTCTGGGCAGCTACCCGGCCTTAAACACCGCTTTCCGCATCATCATTTTGCCACAGGGTATTATTGGGCAGGCGTTGGGTATTGCCGCCTTTCCCACAATGTCCAGTCTGGCAGCGCGTCAAGCCTATGATGAACTGCGCCAAATTCTGGCCGATTCTCTGCGTGTTGTTTTATTCTTAGGCCTACCGGCGACTACATTGATACTATTTTTACGCGAACCTATTGTGACCATTTTGTTTGAGCGGGGCGCTTTTACGGCCGAGGACACCACCCTTGTAACCTGGGCTTTACTGTTTTTGGCCGGGGGGTTGGTGTCTCTGACAGCCTTAGAAGTCATCGCCCGTACATTTTATGCTTTAAGTGATACGATTACACCGGTTGTGGCGGGAGGCGTTCAAATTGTTTTGATGTGGCTGTTGAGTACCTGGCTGGCTTTTACTGTTTTCCCCGCATATGGAGGACAGTCGCTGGGTGGATTGGCTTTAGGATTTAGTCTTTCTAATTTGTTGGAAGCTTGTTTGCTTTTGTGGCTGCTGCGCGGCCGTTTGAAAGGGATACACGGCCGTATCCTACTAGATGGCTTCTGGCGCATGATGATTGCTTCAATTTTGATGGGGTTTACCATGTGGTGGGTTTTGCTACAAGTCGTCCATTTACCTATATTGATGCAGATGATTGTGGGCTGTTTTGTGGGGGGATTGGTATATTTATTTGTTTGTTGGGGGTTGGGGTTGAAGGAGCTGCGCCGTTTTGTGGCTTACGGCCGTGAACGCCTAAATCGCGGTTAATGAGGTGAGGAAGGTGGTGGGTGGAACGGCCGTTTCCATAACTGTTGCTGAAATTATGAAATTTCGTTTTTTCCATGTATTGTTTTGCACCATAAAAAGGTTGGTTGTCAAAATTTAAGTGGGCAATCTTTTCTATAACCCTTCTTTCGCTTAAAATTTTTGAAGTTAAGCAAATTCATCCTCTGCATATGGGGGAAAGTGAACAGCAACATCCTATGGATCGGTTTTTCAATGTCAGATAATTCAACAATTACCAGATCGCAACATATGGGGGTGACAACCTGTTTTTACCCATATTTGTGGG
>JAAEOP010000620.1 GCA_024223125.1 Chloroflexota bacterium | reverse complement strand
CGGATAGACTGGCTCGCCGCTGATCCTAGCGACGTTGGGCAGCCGATTGTGGATACAGTCTTGATACGCTTGCCACTCTTTTTCAATTCGGTCAAAGTCGTCCACTTTTACGACGGAGGGTAATTCGGTACGGCCGTCTTCACGAATCGGCCGTACCAGAAAGACGCGACTGCCGCTGAAGCCTTCACTGAATTCAGATTTAACAATCACCTGGCTGTAGGCGGCAAACATAGTTTCGAGAACTTTGTGAACATGGCGGGGTAGCGGCTGTTCCATGCGATTATCAATTAACGTCATACGCAAACTCTCCTTCAATATAGCGTCAACCTTATTGTACGCAACATGCCAACACTATTTCCTGTTAACCTTCTGCGACTTCCTGCGCCTGGCGCTCTTACTAATTGTTTTGTTGCTTCACCATACAATATTCCAAATTCAGTCTGAGGATATCATGTTCGCCAATAAGAATCAGGCGATCGGCATAAAGAATGGGCATGGTTTGTAAATGAAAGTTATCTGGCAACTCAATTGGATAGGCTGGTTTGGCGGTGGTTAAAAAACAAACTGCGTCAGATATCATCTGGACTGTCAACCAGGGAGGGGGCCGCCCCCATTTTTCATAGTTGGCGATGTATTTACCGTATTGGCTGACATTGATTGGCAATGTGTTTGCCGGCGCTGTTCCCAATGCGCTGGCGTCTAGCAAACTCCAACCAAACTGTTTGGTTCTGGTTATATGCCATTGAATTTGGCTGAAACCATGCGGGCCATAACTTAACGCTTGCGGGAGGGTATTGGCCGGCAGGGTGATGGACAAATGGGAAGATCTCGCGCTGTCCAGGTTGTAAAGCGCGTCGAAACCGGCATACAGGGGCGTCTGAGCGACGGCCGATAATGCAACGGCCGGATTATTTTCTAAACCATTGAATGGGGCGGCAAAAAATAGAATGCGTTGTTTGTTTTCGTTCAGCCGCAAAACACCGGCGCGTGTGGGCAACAGATAAAACAGGGCGCCGTCATCGCCTGTGGCCGGCGGGCCAATAACAATGTCATCACTGAAACGGCCGTTTTCCATTTCCCGCGCCCCATCTCCACCTTCACTTTCCAATACCCTTATTGTTAACAATCCATCATGTTGTTGATAGCGCCATAAACTGTCTTCCGTCATAAATTCAGAACAATTTTCAGGTGACTCAACATCTCTGTCAGGCGCAAAACGGATAAACGAGCCATCTTTTTGCCGGAGGCACAAGGCATTATATGCGTCTTCTATGCCTACGCGCGTTTTGCCGACCGATATTATTTGCTGCGGATCAATTTCAAACAGTTGCGGCCGTTGCCAATAACGAACATGCCAATTATCATGATCTTCAATTTGGAACCATCCCCCCTGTGTTGTGCCTATATTGGTAGGCATATCATCCAAAAAAGCCAGCGAGTTCAATGTATCAAAAGAAAATTGCCCGCCTGCTAATGAGACAGTCTCGTCATGTAAGGCAACTTCCAGCGAGCCGGGATTGCCGCCAACATGACCAATACGGCGTATTTGCCAAAAATCGGTCTCTTCCTGAGCGACAAAGGTTTGTTCGACGAAGGGGTCTGTATTGGCGCGGCTGAAAATGTTTGTGTCGGCACGGCCGTCCAGTTCTCCCTGATACACCTGTGTTGTGTCGGCCGCGCAGCGCAGCCAGGTTGTTTGGCGCTTATCGGTTGTCATATCGGTGACAGGGCAAGAAGCGGCCGGTTCTCTGATGATTAAGAGGGTGTCTGGGTTCAGTCTGGCCTGCCCATTGCTGTCGCGGGTGAAGGGGATTAAACCGTCGGGGGTGGCGCTCCATAAAACATTATCTATTACTTCTAACTGACGCCAATGGTCTATGGCCACTCTGCCTCTATCCCAATTCAAGTTGCGCCATCTGTTATCAGTTGTAAGTTGTTGGAAAAGATAGCCATCTGCGCTGTGAGCAGGCAGACGCAAACGCTCTCGTTCCCAAATTGGCGGATTGTCGGCATAATTGATTAGCGCATCTTGATGAGATGTAGCGTTGACGGCTGCCCACGTTCCCTGATCATAATGCCAGAGTTGCAGCAATCCCTCCGTTTGGCCTTGCGCGTATAAACCGGCGGGCACGGCCGTTCCCGGCCGCGGCAAATCTTTCTCCAAACAAATCAAGCGTACAAGCGATGCGTTTTCTAATGATGTGTATATTTGCGGCCCGTTAGATAATTTCAAGGAATCATTGGGGGAGATGCTGATCCAGCCATTTTGCCACAGTGACGCGGCCGTTCCCTGGCAGATAGTTATATCTTGTACCTTGTCGTGAGGGAAACGGCCGTTTTGAATCTGAACGTCATCTGCAATCAACATGCCTCCATCATCAAAATAGCGGCCATTTATCTGGTTGTCATCCTCCTGCTGCCACTGCCATAAATCAGTTTTTACTCGCAGACGACTATCTAATTGAGCCGGGTCGCTGCATGGCCCAAAGTTGACCCCATTGCTACTCTGGATGCAGGCGGCAGCGGAACGAGCCATCAGTAAACCTTCGTTTGTCAACGGAATGCCTACCTGCTCTACAGCTTCAAAACGGTTTGTGGTTGGCTCTGCGCGTAAATCATAAAGTGCGTTCAAATCGCTCAACCCCATTTTCAGGTCGCGGTACAATTGCAAACCAGCGTTAGAACCAACGTAAAGCTGGTTGTTGTAAGTGGCGACGGCCGTGACCACATCAAATGGAAAACGGCCGTCATCAAAATCAAATAGTATCCAGTGGGACTGCCCTTGCATATCGTTCACGCGCAACGCCTTGAGGACAGGCGCCGTTTGATTGCCATCATAGGTGAAACGAAGTCGTTCTGTTTGCAACAGTTCTCTATTTTGACGCGGATCGTCAGCCTCAGAAACAGGGGAAAATTGGCGTTGGCTCCCATCCCATCGAGCCGTGATGTCGCCATTGTAGTTATATAACTGGGTAAAACTTTCCAGGCTGTCGCTGGCAATGGATGGCAGCCGGTCAGCCGTCAAACCGCCTATCTGATCCGGTTGGTTGGCGATTTCTAAAAATGCTTCTGTGGCTACAAATAGTTGATTTTGATGCGCGGCCGCCGCCCGTAGGTTGTCACTGCTGAATCCAAATTGACCGCCGGCGACCGAATAGTCAAAATTGTAGCTATCCCCGGCCAGGGTAATACGCACATTGTTATCGGCCATCTGCCACTGCCAGACGGCGTTATCTAGCAAAAGGCGATTGTTGGCAGGATCAGATGTTACTTGCCAGCGGCCGCTCTCTTGACGATACCAGCCATCCCCGCTTTTCAGGAACAATCCTTCTCCTGTTTCGTAAAACACCTGCCCTGAACGCAGGTCAAAATCCGTTAGCGCATTAACCGGATGAATACCGGCATCGCTTTGTAAGAGCAATCCGCTGTCGCTAAAAGCCAGCCCCCGCCGGTCATGATCCCAGACAAAGCCATCCTCTTGCAAAATCTCAACCGAGGCGACGCCGCTGGCAACAATAGATCGAAGGCGTATAGATTCTGAAAAAGTGATGTCGTCGGCCGTAATTGTGTGTGTTGTCTGGCGGGGAAGCACGGCCGTTTCTCCCCAAAAATAATCGCCGTTAGCAGCCAGAAAACGGCCGTGCGCTGCATCTATGGGCACATCCAACTCTACAGGTTGGTATACAATGTCGGGGTTGTCAAGCGTCAGATCATCGGCTGGATAAAACCAGACGCCATGCCGGTTAGCGGCATACAAATCCGTTCCGTTTTCAGCCAAAATAGCGTCAACAGATTCAAATAGCAGTTCGCCATCTACAATAAACTGATTTCGTGGCCGGGTTAAAAGCCCATCTGGCGTCATAATCGAAAACGCCTGTGTGGAGCGATCCCAACGCAGCCAGTTGACATCAAGCGCCGGAGGCAAAGTGAATTGATTGGCCGCTTGCTCGGCTAACACGGCGCTGCCATTAGGACGAACAGCGACTAATTGATCGCCGTTATTGGTTGTGATGTGGGTTACGGGGTTAAACGCCGCCTGACCAACAGGCAAAGCGACCACCGCCTCTTGCAAATCTGCCCAGTTATCCGCAGCCAAATCTTCCGGCTGCCAGGCAGGAGCGTTTGTTGTTTGTATTTGTCCATTAGCATTTATTTGCAGTTGGGTCTCATTTTTCAGCCGCAGGGTTAAGCCGTTCGCAGCTATCTCCCCGCGAACAATTTGATCAGTGTCGCTTAAATGCGATTGTAAAGTGACCCGCTTTGTTACCACAAAACAGGGGATGGGAACAGGCGTGGCCGTAGGGGTGGGGGTCGGTGTTTGTGTCGGCGTTGGGGTTGGGGTTTGCGTAGGGGGCAAGGTTTGGGTAGGGGTTGGGGTGGGAGGAGGCGGGGTAATCGTCACTGTCATAGACGGGGTGGTCGTGGGCGTGCCCGTTGGTTGCAATGTGGGGGCGCTGGTTGGCGTGGGGGTGTTGCTGGGAACAGGGGACGGGGTCGCCGTCACAAAACGGTTCAATGTTTCCGGATGGCAAACATCTTCGTTAAAATAATATAATTCTGTACCGCTTAATGCCCACCACGCTTTTTCATCTACCGGCCATAGCCCGCCAAGCGTCTCCTGGTTAATTTCTGGCGGCAGGGAAAATTGATCCTGAACAAAACGCTCCCCATCCCACCAGCCTGGGCGTCTGTTGGCAGCTAACCCGGTTACAGGGGTGTCTTCAAAGGCGAAGATGCGGTTGATGTTGTTAGGGGAGCGGAAACGGCCGTTATCCCATCGCCGCCATCCATCAGCAAACAATGCCCAGGGCTGTGCATCAGCGTCGTAAATGATCTTGTTTATGCCGGTAAAAGAATCTTCTGAGACGCCGCTGCCGGTCTGATCTAAAACGATCAGGGTGTCGTCCCCATGAAGCCACAGTTGATCATTTTGCTGCCGGACAACGGCGTCGGCGGGCATATTGGCCGCATTTTGGGGCAGAGAAACCGCTTGATTGCTCTGGTTGTCAAAAGCTAACCAACCTTCGCCGGTGGCAAACAGAACGATATTCCCCCAGACAAAGGCGCGGGATACAGAGTCTGGGTCGAGCCAAAAAGATGAAATTTCCGGCGTACATTCATATTCGGCAGAAAGAGGACAGCGGTATACGGAGCCATCTTGTTGCCAGCGCCAAATTGTTGCCGCATCATCCAGATAGGTGGTTTCGTTGGCTGCCAGGGTGTAGGAAATAAAACTGGTTGGCTCGGTTGCATCGTTGCGGGCAACATGCCACACAGAACCGCTTTCGGCCGTTAAAACGGCGCGATCAAATATGTATTGAAAGGAGAGTGTGGGATCGTTTTCGGCCAGCGTTACTGTGTCATGCCACGCTCTTTGTTGTGGATTGTAGTAACGCAAACCATTATTGAGGACAAATGTCCACAAGGTATCGCTGCGAATTTGTACATCTAGCAGAGCGGATGGGGAGGCATTGAAACGATTTTCTTCGGGCGCAAAAATGGGGGATAGGGAAACGGCCGTTGCTCCGCGATCAAACGTGCCTGTATAGAAACCCCCGTTTTTCCCGTGTACGACCACCGTTTCTTGATTGCCACTGTTCTCCAGATTGATTGTGTCTATTATCGGGCGAGAATCTGTAAAATCCAGGCTTACCTGTTGCCAGCGTCGATCCGCTAATTGATAAAGCCATATCTCAGAATCTGTGGTAAAGATAATCTCTGCGCCGCGATTATACATACGGCGCATCGCGGTTGTATTTGGCCCGGTAGTCGCCGCCGGCAGCAGTTCCGAAGAAGCACCGTTTTGCCACCGGACAACCGCTTCATCCGGCGTAATCCAGGCTGCCTGTCCATTGGTTTCATCAATCGTCACCTCCCGGACTGTCTCGGTACCCACATTGTTGAAAGCGACTCGTTCATCTTCACAACTATGGGGAAAGATGATGTCGGTTATGTGTACCAACCATATTTTCTGCCGGTTTGTCGCCACGACAGCAAGATAATCCCCCAGGCGGTAAACACGCCCCCCTGCAGGTAAAACATTGGCCGGGCCGCGAAACCATGAACGGGACCCAGGATCATAAAACCGCAATCCATCATCTGTGGCGGCAACCACGCGCCCATCTGGCAGTTCACGAGCATCTAATATGGTAGTGGCGTCGCCGCCCATAACAGGATTGCGGAAAAAACATTGCCTGTTTGCCGCCGTTAAGGGATTGGAGACGGCATACCCCATGAAATAACGGCCGTCTCCCCCATCTCGCACGGCCCAGATATAGCGATCATCCAATGACGCATCCGTCACCGCGCCGTCGCCAGTCAGTTCATCATTGCCCCAATAGAGACGGCCGTTGGTCAGAGCCACAGGTTGATCTTGCACAATGCCTTTCAAGCGCACACGGCCGCTGCCTGACAGTTCCCAACGCTGCATAACCTGGCGGTGAGACATATCATATTGTTCAACCCGCCCGCTGCCTCCTAAATAGATACGTTGATTGACGAGGAGCGCATCGCTTAAATCGGTATCGCTCATTTGAAATCTTTCCCCGCCAATTCGCTCAAGCGGATCATTGCCATCTTGCCAAAGCTGCCCATCTTCTGTTACCAATAGAAGGTTGTTATCAAACCCTTCGATGGCGCGTAGATTTTCATAACTTCCACCGGCCAACAGGCGCCGGGCATCATAATCGTAGCGAATGAGTCCTGTGGGCAAGGCCAGCGCCATGCCGTCGGCGACTGTGGTTACGTCCACAATGGCGGCCGGGTCGGCATTATCGAACGCAGGGCCAATTTCGCTGGTTTTGTCTTGGGGCGTAAAGCGATAGACGCTGCCCTCATCTACCAAAACGCCAATGCTTTGATCATCCCAAATCCAGGCGCTTGACACGGCCCCGGCCGTACTGCGCCCGGTCACATTATCAATTTCATTACTGGCAAAATAACCGTAACTGAAAAGCCTGGTTACGGGTAAGGTATAAACTATCTCCCCGTTACGGGTGGGTGATAATGCGTACACATAGCGGCCCACATTCAAAAAACGGCTGTTGTTTTGGCTAAACCACCCTGGTATATCAGCGGGCAAAATATCCTGGTATGACCGCACAGCCGTGTTGTGCAGCAAACCGCCGTCAGGTCCAACCAACAACACATCGTCCCCAGAGCCAACTCCCTGAGTGAATGTCGTTGGGTCAATGTTGGTTTGTGTGCCTTTAAAAACGGCCGTTACCGTCATCGGCCGTCCTCCCAGCGCATATACATTCCCCTGTTGGGTAAGCGCCAGGATATCCATATCGTCATACAACAATTTGGCGATGTCCCGTTCCGGTACAGACCATGTCTCAATTTGTCCGTTAGCGAATAGCCCGATTCCATCGAGAAAGGCAAAATAAAAGCCGGTTTCGTCGGGCAAGGGCAGCGTTGCCCATACAGCCTGGTCAAATGGTTGCCGCCAGCTATGGTATACGGGATCGTAGGTAAAGATACCGGTCTCACCGGCGACGGTTAAAGTATCATTTTGGTATTGGGCAAAAGTCAGCGTTGTCTGATTGAGATCAAGGTATTGGTTGGCCTGATTGACGATGGTGTGGGGCTGGGCGTCGGGACTATCTTTTTGCCCCAGCCACACACAATCAGCGCCACTCTCTACGCAGGGTTTATGGCCTAATATCCACAATGTATCATCCAGTCCAATATCTAAATCAAGGATAGCGGCCGCTACAATATCGCTGTCCGGAATAAGCGCCCCATCGTTGATAGAAAATCCGATTAGTCCGGCTGGCGTCCCCACCCAAAACTGGTCGCCCCACCAAACTAAATGGGTAATTTCCAATGAAGGTAGATCGTTGAAAACAGTTTCGGGCATGGATGTCCATTCATGTGTTTCCAGATTGTACAGGCCGACGCCATTTTCTTGCGTCCCCACCACCAGCCATTTTTGATCGTCAGAAATGGCGGCTGTCGTTAGATCCGCGCTGGTCATCAACTGTCCGTTTGCGCCGCGAAACTCGGTATCGCTAATGATGATTTCCCAGGAACGGCCGTTTCTACGAATAAGCCCCCCTTCGGCCGTCACAGCCCAGAGGGATTGGGGTTCAGGACATTCAGCAATATGCTCAGACAAGGGATCGTCTCCACAGCCAGAGCGCAGGATGACAAAATCATGATTGATAGCTGAACTACCGGCTAATGGGTGTTCTTGCGACCATAATCCGGTAGCGGGATTATATTTGTGGAGGACGCCGCCTGTTTGGGCAATGTAGATACGGCCGTCTTCATGAAACACACCATCTAAAAGAGGGGCAACTGGCAAATCGTCGCGGACGTTCGTCAAAACACGTTCATCGGCAACGGGGGCTACTAATTCTCCTTCAAACAAATTGGCTTGATCGGCTAACTTTACGCTCAGGGAACACATACCGGTTATCAAGAGAAAACCAACAACCAAAACCGTGACCAAACCCACATCAATGCGTTTCCGCAAACTCATATTGATACTATCGTTTTCATACTTCTTTTCGTCGTACAGTTCGGGCGTGTACGCATCTACTAAGTATTTGGTCGTAGATTTTGAGTCTTCTTCGGCCGTAGATTGCAAATCTTCTTTCTGGATACGCCAGCCCGCGGCCGCTTTCCGTACGCCGCTTTCCCATCTTGTTACCTCAAAATCATCTTCGGTTAGAATGGGTGTCGTAGAGCGGATGACGTTTGTTTCATCCGCTTCGCTACGCAGCGACCTGGCAACTTTGTCATCAATCAACCAGGCGGCAAGTTGCTGCTGTTCCGGCGTTGGCAAATTGGCTGCCAACTTGCCAACAACATTATTTCGTGATTCCGGGCGTAAACACTGGGACAAATTTGCCGCTTCTACCGCTTCCAGATAGCGGAGCGCCAACATGGGGTCATCCAAAACGAGACCGGTGTGTAGAGCCACCGTAAGCGCCAATTTACCAACTGCTTCCGGATAGCTTGCGGAAAAATTGTCAGGCAGTTTGCCTCCATACAGTATCGCGCATTGGCTGTCTATCAATTCAGCCAGCCAAACCTTATCCGTTGGCGTTATTTCACCAATGTCTTTGGTCAACAATTGGACGCTCTGTAACAGGCTATCTTTAGCAAATGGTATGGGTTTAGCCGGCGCAGAAAAGTCATGGATGTCTGGACGGGATAATTTTTCCCGGGCTGTTTTTTCGAGCTTATATCTATGACGTTGGGTATCTAGGGCGAGTAAGGTTTCGTGGTAGTAGACGGCCGTTT
>JAAEOP010000619.1 GCA_024223125.1 Chloroflexota bacterium | reverse complement strand
GACGATGAGATTGGCTGCATCGTCATCACTGGCAACGAACGTGCTTTTGCCGCCGGAGCCGATATCAAAGCGATGGCCGAGGCTACCCCTGTCAGTATGCTCAACAGCCCCATGATTGACCAGTGGGATCGTTTAGCCAAAATCAATAAGCCGGTGATTGCGGCCGTGTCCGGTTACGCATTGGGCGGCGGCTGTGAACTGGCGATGGCCTGCGATATGATCGTCGCCAGCGAAAGCGCTCAATTCGGTCAGCCAGAAATTAACCTGGGCGTCATCCCTGGCGCGGGGGGCACACAGCGCATGACGCGGGCGGTGGGTAAAGCGTTGGCGATGGAGATTATACTGAACGGCCGTTTCCTCTCAGCCGCCGAAGCCCAACAACATGGTCTGGTGAACCGGGTTGTGCCCGTCGAACTGTATCTGGATGAAGCGCTCAAACTGGCTGCCCAAATCGCCGAACGCGCCCCCGTCGCCATCCGGTTGGCTAAAGAAGCCGTCAACGCCGCCTTCGAGACCAATCTGCAATCTGGCCTAGCCCTGGAACGCCGCCTTTTCTACATGCTTTTTGCTACGGCCGACCAGAAAGAAGGCATGGATGCCTTCATCAACAAACGCAAACCGGATTGGCAAGGCAAGTAACAATGACGAATACAAATCTACGATCTTGATCCCCAAATGGGATCGTTGTATAATCTTGAAATGCGGATTATCTCACGAAAGGCGCTCAAAGAGTTTTGGGAACAACATTCAGATGCCGAACAGCCACTTCGAGCCTGGCTCAAAAACGTCAAGCAAGCAACCTGGCGGACACCATCGGATGTCAAAGACAGTTATCGCAGTGCCAGCTTCATTGCCAACAATCGGGTGATTTTCAATATCAAAGGCAATCAGTATCGTATTGTGGTAGCTATCAAGTATCGGTATGGTGTTGTATACATCCGCTTTGTGGGAACACATTCTGAATACGATAAGATAGAGGTAACTACAATTTAAGTAGAGGTAATGGAAATGGATATTCGACCAATTAGAACCGAAGCAGATCACGATATTGCCTTGAAGGAAATTGAACGCTTATGGGATGCACCCTATGGCTCGCCGGAAGGTGATAAATTAGATATTTTAGTGACGCTTGTAGAAGCGTATGAAGAGAAGCATTATCCTATTCTGCCCCCTGATCCCATTGAAGCTATCATCCATTACATGGAAAGCCAGAATCTATCGCGGCACGATCTTGAACCTTATATTGGCTCACGAGGACGGGTGTCTGAGGTTTTGAATCGCAGACGGACATTGTCACTAAATATGATCAGAAAGTTGCAAAATGGGTTGGGGATTTCGGCCGATATTTTGGTGCAGCCTTATGAACTACAACGCGCATGAGCAATCCATCGTACACCAAAACCCAACTTACCGCAGGTCATTGAGGAATTAGCAGAGTTTATTGCCGATAACAAGACAGATGAATCGTAAACGGCCGTTCAACAATGTATACGGCCGACCAGAAAGAAGGCATGGATGCCTTCATCAACAAACGCAAACCGGATTGGCAAGGCAAGTAACAACTATGGAAAAAAACCACTCAACCCAAACAAGCAGACAAGCCAAAATAGTGAGTGTATGGGGGAATATCCGATATGTAAATATGAGGAATTAGTCGAGACATCGGAATACGATGTAAATAGTCTTGACGCACAAACCCGGTTGGAATTAAATGATGTTGGTGGAGAGCCAACAAGTGACAGGTGTGTTGTTGTATTGAATGCTGCCCGTCCTCAAGATTGGGCCGATGTCTCTCGAATGTTGGGGACGGCTACAGATGCGAAACTGAACGAGGTCAGACAGTTGATCGCTCACTACAGCCCAGAAGACAGTACGCCCTCTTGACCAAGCCGCCTGAGTTTGGCAGTTTAAGCAGATTGCCGTCCAATCATCATTATATCGGGCCACTCTTCGCCCGCCTGGACGTAGACATTCCTCCAAGGGTATCTTGCTCAACTGGGTATCAAGTAGACTGGCGCCAGAAGCCCAAAAATTAACCATAGATTGTACAGTAGCAAGAACATGGATAACCCGGCCCAGGCTATCCACTGCCATTTGGAGTTCCTGGACAGCCAGGTAATAGACCCTCCGGCGGCAAAGGCGCCCAGCAGTGGTAGTATGGCAAATGCAAACCGAAATTGTGGCTGCCAACGGTTGCTTGTCACTTGAATATAAGAAATGAACACGGCCGTTGCCCACCCGGCTAAAATCAACAACAACACCCGGTACGGCCGTGACGGAGACCGTTTCACAGCAACATAAACCCCCAACAATGCCGCAATCTGAATTAGCAGCCAAACTGACCGCGCCTCCCATTCAGGTGGTCGGATACTCAACCAGCCAAACCAGGCCCAACCCGAATTCAACGTCCACACATACACCTGCTGCCAGTAAGCCGGCTGCAAAATGGCGGTTCGAGAACTGGAAAAATCCTGCATACTAAACTGCCAATGTTCCCACAACACTGAGTGTAAACGCACAATCAGCGCCAGCCCAGCCCAGCAAATACTGCTCCAGAACAAGGCCCGCCAGTACGGCCGTTTCTCATCTGCCAAAAACAACAGTTCCAGCAGCCACACTGCCAGCACCATTCCCACCGTAAAAGCAACCGACAACTTAGTCAGAAACGCCAACGCTGACAACAACGCCGCCAGCACAAATCGGCGTGGTTGCCCTACCTGTGTCAACAACACCAAAATCGTCACGGCCAGCGCTGTCGCCAGGCTGTCATTGCTGATGGCCCGGCTTAAAAACACAAACTGGGGCCAGCCGGCAATCAAGGTCACGGCCGTTAACGCTACCGCCACCTGCCCCGGAAACACCTGTTGCGCCACCATATACGTGGCCCACAAGATGACCAATCCCAACAAGATAGAGAGCAGACGCAACCCCCACAATGTCATCGGCTGCGCCACGCGCCACCAAGTCGGTGGCGGATCATGCGCAAACATCGTCGGTACCGATTCATAATCGTCATTGATGGGCGGAAATTTGTATGACAGCGGCTCATTCCCTACAGCCGCCAGCACCCGCAGCAACTGCCCACTCAACATATAATAAGCCGGCATGTGATAACACATGTAATCAGAGATAATATTTTCCCGTGCCCGCCAATCATTTGACTCATCCGTCGTCGTCACCACTACTGGCAGATGCTTCTCAATGGCCACCTGCTCAATACAGCGCAAATGCCCCGGCTCATCTGGTGACTCGCCCGGGGGCACAACCAACAGGTACAATACCGCCAGCAGCAGATACATGCCCACTGGAACTGCCAGCCAGTGTGTCATTTGTTTGGGAGGGGTTTGAAGATCAGTCACGTATGAATTCCACTTGGTTCAACACCAGCAGCAGCAAAAACGGCAGGGGCAAATAGGTAATTGGATGCTCTTGATCCCCGGAAATAGAACCTAAAAAGAGTACCCACATCCCCACAAAACTGAAACCGAAAAACAGAGCTACCCATACATTCCCCCACTTTACACGGCCGCTCACCTCTCGCAGCGCCATAAACAGGGGGATGTACATGATGACGTAATTTGTCGTTGCCGTGCGTACCACAATCATGTTGGTTACAATCAGGGTGATGCCGATGATGTAGAGAAAGTGGTTATTGACGGCCGTTTCCCCCCACAACCCCCTCCACTGCCACAACATATAAACCAACAGCAGCCCAATTAGCGCGTACTCCACCGGTTTGCCCAGCCAGGGAAAATAGTAGCCCGTAATCACCCATAGCGGCGAGCCGGTAATGGTGTACGCCGGATAATACGACACCTGATCCATAAAACCAGTCAACCACGACGGCAGCAAGATAAAAGATAGCCCAACCAACACGGCCAGCGCTCCGGCAAAACTGCCCATAAACTGCCACCGTTTTTGCCCCAATGCCCACAGCAGCAGCGCTGGAATCAAGAGAAAGCTCATTTGCGGTTTGATGGTTGTTAGCGCCAGCAGCAGCCCGGCCAAAATGTCCCGGTCATGCTTTAGCGCCAGCAAACAGGCGGCCATCCACAAAAAGATCAGACCAGCAAACTGTCCCAGGATGATAGTGCGGGCACTGTTGTAAAAGATAATTGTCCACAGCAACGTCAGGCCCAACAGCCACGGCCGCATCTGCCAATCCAACAGCTTCAACGTGAGAATGACGCCGCCCAGCAAGGCAAATTGTATTGTCACCAACCAAAACGCTTGCACCCAGGCATACTCAAACCAAACCAGGGGGATGAGCAAAAAGGTAGTGTAAAAGGGGTAGACAAAAAGCACCTGATCTTCTTCGGGAGTGGCTAAACGGCCGTACATCCCCACCTGAATCGCCTCTGACGCCTCCTGCGAATACGGGTCTATGCCCTCCACCCAAAAAAGCTGTGCCCCTTTCCAACGCGAGTAAAAATCATTCGCCCCCGGAACCTTAGAAGTAAACGCCGCATACATCCCCACCACACTGACGGCAAAGAGAATGAGAATTAAGAGGGCGAGGAGGATGTTTTTTCGGTTCATAGTTTTTTTGAGATTGGAGATTAACTAGCGCCCCAATCTCCAATCCCTAATCTCCGATCTCTTCTAACGCATACAAGGTGTAGGTTTTATCCCAGGTGTTTACCGGTTCCAGCCAGTCAGCCAGCAAGTTGTTGAACACGGCTGTATCCCCCGGCGCAATATAAGCCATTTCATTTTCAACAGCAAATTGTAGACCGGCGTCAAAAACAAGGACGTGGGTTATGCCCTGTTCCTGCCATGCCTGACCGATGCCGTCAGCGTCCCCATACAATTGTTCCAGATGGCCGAATTTGTACAGGAGTAGATCGGGCTGGCAGGTAGGTTGGCAGTAGTAACTGCGCGGTTCCCACAAAAAGGCGACATGGCCGTCAGGGGGCACGGCCCTGTTAATCCCCATCATCGCCTTATAATGCGGCCCCAGCAAACGGGTTAAGGTTTCGTCACGGCCGTCGCTGCCTACCACATATCTGTACGACGCTTTGGTTAGCCAATCGGCCGTTTGCCCCAACAAATTCAGACCCAACGCCAGCGCCAACACCAGCAGCACAAAACGGCGCAAAGAAAATTGGGGATGATCAAACTGGGCTAAATCTGCCACAATCCAGGCGATAACGGGGCACAAGATCACAAACATGGTGAACAACTGCCGCCCCTGGTACAGTCCGGCGGAGGAAATGACGCCCAATGTCCAAAAGGCGTACAGCATGAGGGCGTAAAAGAGGATTTGGTGGAACGGCCGTGTGGCGCCCCGACCCAATGGTCTAAAAATATACAAAATAAACAGTGGCAAAAAGATGAGGAAAAATGGCCCCATCTGCCCATCGCCGCTGACATCTTGCAAACCCAGCATCATATCATACGGCAGCCGCAGCAGGGCGACAGGATCCCAGCCAAGTCCCGAACCGGGGTCGGTATAGGCCAGCGACAGGTAAGCATCCCACCCATCGCCGCCAAACAAAAATGGGTACACTGGATTTCCCACCAGAATGAGATTCTTGATGTAAAACGGAGCGGCGACGATGACAGCGGGAATGGCGATGATGAGCAACGGCCGTAACACACCCCATAAATTCCGCCGAAACTCCCACAACAACAGCAGCGTCAACGTTAAGGGCAACACAAAGCTGGTATATTTGTGCCCCATTGCCAGGCCGCAAAACAGCCCGCTCAGTACCAGCCACTTATTTCGGCGGAAACGCTGCCATTGGAACAAAGCCAGCAACGCCACTATCTGGCTGAACGCCAACGACAAATCATTGTACGCCTGCCCCGCCAATACCAACACCATGGGAATGGCGTAATAAAAAACGACTGCCAGCCACGGATCTTTAACCTGTACCTGATCCCGCGCTGCCAGGTAAACCAATGCTCCCAGAAAAAAGCTAAAAAGAAAATGGAGCAGCTTGGCGGTTACGTCGCCGCGCAAACCCATAGCCAGCATAAAGAGCATTTCAAACAGATTGGGGAAATAAATGGGGGCAATGTGGGCGTTATCCAACGTGGGTACAATGCGCCCAGCGGCCAAATATATTTGCGGCCCTTTGAGATGGTAGGAGATGGCATCCCAACTGGTCGGTGGCAGCAGAGCGACAAATAGGGTTAAACTGATGGCGATGATGAGGTAAACGGTGATGAGGGGCGACGGCCGTGCCGGACGAAATCTATCACGCAAAAACAGAAATGCCTTTTTAGCAGTGAGCAAAGTCAGGAGAAGGAAGAGGATGAGGTAGACTGCCGTGCCTACCAACCCCGCCATCCCCAACAACAAAACCAATATTCCCAACAGCCCAAACCCCAACCCCACCGCATACAAAAACGTCTCCAGGTCTGATTCTGGCCCAAGCTGCAATATGGCTAAAATCCATAACCCCAGCCCCAAAGCAACAAAGGCCAACCACAACGCCGCCAACATATCCAGCAGCGACCGCCCCAGCGCTGGCAGCGAAAATGACAAACGCAGCCACACATCTGTTGTTTGGGATAGGGCAGTGAGTTGGGTTGGGTTAAACGGCCGCTGCACCCCATAATACATACTCAGACCAAAAAACATCCACAACACAAATAAAATTATCGCCCCCCACTTAATCCAGGGAGCAGCATACCAGGGCTGGGTGGTCGGTGAATGTTTATCTGAGATCATAGCTTAATGTTAACCAGCAATTCTATTTGTGTCACCTAAACAACCATAAGTAACTACGTCTTTTGCCAGACTTCGCTGGAAAAAGAAATAATGAATAATGAACGATGAATTGTGAATGGTGAATGAATCCTCATTTCACAATTCATTATTAATTATTCACTATTCATTATTCATTATTTTCTTGATTATCGACAAGTTTTTGTTGATGTTGGCGCGTAAGCGTCTAATGATTTGATTTCAGTGTCTGTTCTCATTTTTTAATTGCCCTTACTGTAAATTATGAGCGGGTCAGTAAAGCTAACATTTGCCGCGTCACGACTTTAGTGTCGGGGCCGATTTCACCAGGGGGGCCGACGCAGGCGGGGCAGCCATCCCGGCAGCGGCAGCCATCTACCAGTTCCAGCGCGGCCGGCAGCAATTCCTCATGCAGTTCAAATAAACGTTGGCTGAAACCGACGCCTGCCGCCACGCGCTCATAAACCACAATCGTCGGCGCCTGGGTAAGGGGGCTGCGACTTTCGGCTACCACTTCAATATCGCCAGGGTCACACATCAGGTAAAGAGGAGCCAAATTCCGCAGCACGTAAGCCAGCCCGCCCAGCGCAGAACGGGTTTGCTGCCCGGCTTCGGCCTGTCGGTGACAGCTGGGGCAGAGGGTGATGAGATTGTCAGGTTGGTTGGCTTCGCGGTAATATTCATTTTGGTCGGGGATGTAGCCGAATTCACGAAACGGCCGAATATGATGCACATGTAATTTTCCGTCAGCACCACACATGCGACAGCGATCATTGTCTCGTTCCAACACCACCCGCCGTACCTGCTGCCAATTGGGGCCATAATCATTCGGCCGCAGCAAAATCCCGGCCTCATACAACTGCTCCGTTAATTCCTGGCTGAAAATGAGCCAGTAACCGCTTGTTTCCAAGACTAATTCGGGCAGATTGATTTCGCCAAAGCCCAATGTTTCGTGGGAATACCGTTTGATTTTGCGGTAGCCGGTCGCTTTGGTAATGACAGTCACATCACCAAAAGCGCGTTGGATGCCACCGCTGTCCTGGGTTACGTCGGGGTGCAGTTCACGGATGCTACTGCCGATGCTGGCCCGCGTGTAATAATCCACTTCTACAGGGCGAGCGTAAGCGATACGGCCGTCCCAATCCAATGCTTCCACCAGATACGTGCGGGCACGGTGCATGTAAATCGCATCTTCATACACCATTACTGGCGCTGTCTCCAAATCAACCTCGCCAATCACTTCTGGAGAGCCGAGGGTGTCTACATCATGAATGATAACCGTATCATCGCCGCCGGTACGCAGGGAAACGGCCATGGCCGGGCTGCCTTCCCCCAACCAATGATACTGGTCGCGGGTTTCGTGCAACGTACCTTCCTGCCGCAAAATTTCCAGCAAATCATCCACCGGACCGTAACTGCCAAACGAGTCTCCCTGTTGTAAGGGCAGTTCATAAGCGGCACAAAGCAGATGTTTGACCATGATGCGTAAATTGTCCGGGTTGGTCAGGGCATGTTCTGGCGATTGACCGAAAAGGTAGCGGGGATGGGTGCAAATGTATTGATCTAGGGGGTTGTTACCGGCAATAAGCAGTGCGGCCGACTGCTCTGCCCGTCGTCCAGCCCGCCCCGCCTGCTGCCAGATGGAAGCGATGGAGCCGGGATAGCCGGTGATAACGGCCGCATCCAACTGTCCAATATCAATCCCCAATTCCAGGGCGTTGGTAGCCACTACCCCCCGCAGTTGGCCGCTGCGTAAACCGGCTTCAATTTCACGTCGTTCTAAAGGCAGGTAGCCGCCACGATAGCCGGTTACGGCCGTGCCCTTCTCTCCTTGATACGTCAATTCATCCTGCAAATAACCCAACAGTAGTTCTACCGTATTGCGGGCGCGGGCAAAAACAATCGTTTGCACATCCGCTTGCAAAAAGGTTAAAGCCGCATCACGCGCAGCCATAATCACACTGCCGCGTAAGCCCAATTCTTCATCTATGATGGGTGGGTTGTAAAGGATGAACTGCTTTTCTCCGGTAGGAGCGCCGTTTTGTGATTCGTTGATGAGGGTGAACGGCCGTTCGGCCAGTCGTTCAGCATGTTCTTGCGGGTTGGCAATAGTAGCCGAGCAGGAAATAAATTGAGGATTGCTGCCATAGAACTCACACAGGCGCGTCATGCGGCGCAGGACGTTGCCGATGTGGCTGCCAAAAACGCCGCGGTAAGCATGGATTTCATCTAACACTACAAATTCTAGATTGGCAAACAGGTTACGCCAGCTTGTGTGGTAGGGCAAAATACCGGCGTGCAGCATATCGGGGTTACTGATGAGAATGCCGGCGCTTTTGCGGATTTTACCCCGTTGGCTGCGGGGGGTATCGCCATCATAACTATAAGCTTCGACGGGCAGTTTTCCGGCGCTGATGATGGCTGTGGTTTCGGCCGTTTGATCATGTCCCAGCGCTTTGGTAGGGAAAAGGTAAAGGGCGCGGGAGGCAGGACGGGCCAGTAAGCGCTGTAATACGGGTACGGTGTAACACAATGATTTGCCAGAAGCAGTGGCAGTGGCCACGACGACGTTCTGGTGTTGGTGAATGGCGTTGATGGCCGCGGCTTGATGAGTGTAGAAGTGGTCTATGCCCCGTGTTTGCAGGCCTGTTTGCAGACGGCCGTCCAACACAAAATCTAAAGCAGCCGTGCGTGACGACCGGGATTGTAGCCGTTCCCAGGCGACAACGTTACTCATAAATTCTTTGTTCAGCCGCAGATCGGCCAGTACATTGATTATGTTCATTTGATAGTCAGTGACATTGTTAGATTCTTATTATACTATCAAATTTGTGATGGTCGTTAGGGCCAAATCCGAACTGTTATTTACCGGGCAACAATGCAAGAAAGCGATATTCTCGTTACAGTTGACCAGGTGTGCTGACTGACTATATAATAGAAGCAATATCCACTAATCCAAATAAGCACAATTAAAAAGATGTTCAAAAGAAAGAAATCTAAATCAAGTGAGACAGAATCTACCAAAAATTGGTTGGAATTGTTCAAGCCTGCCCATCAGAAACCGGTTGCTAAGGTTATTCTGAATGGGTATAACATTGAACAGCAAGATTCCTTTAGGCGGCACGGGGCAATGTGCAGTTTCAAAATTATGGATGGGGATTTGTGGGACGAATGGCACAATCAATCCCATTTGACGCTGCGGACAACTGAGGGCAAAGAGGCCACTATTAAGGTTGCCGCTTTACCTGTGGAAGATGACAGTTATGGTCTAATTGAATTCCTTTAACAGTGTATCCTGAAACAGAATGTAACTGAAAGCCCTGGCAATATACCAGGGCTTTTTGATTTTTTGGTTCAATTTTGGAAAAGTTGTTTGATGCGTTTATGGTTTTGTTCGGCCGTGAATGTATCAAATGGTTCGACAAAGGCATCTTTTAAGGCCAATCGTTGTTCGTGCAATATGGCTACCAGCGCCCCAATCGCCAGCAGTGTTTGCCGGGATTGATTTTTATGGGTTGGTAATTCGGCCGCAATCGCCAGTAGATAATCTTCTTGCACACACAAATCATTAAAATCACCCAGGTTGTCTTGCAAATTTTTTAGCTGTTTAACAAGCAGGTTGATATCCTCTTCAGGGAACAGACTGGCAAAAAACTCCAGCAGATAGCGTAGCTTTTTACATTCTATGCGTAAGGCATGCATCTCCTCATCTCCGGCAGCAGATAATATTTTCTGGCCATCTTTAACAACGCGCTGGTACCGTTTGTAAATCCGTTTCTGAGCCAACAGTATAATGGAACGATCTGCATAGGGGGCGTCGGCCGTTTCCGATTGCGCTTCGGTCACAAAAGCTTCCCAATCAGCCATAATATGCTGGAACTTTTTTGAAGTAAGTTCCTTGATCGTTTTTTCTAAGACGACCATCCGCTTTTCCCGCAAATAGTCAAATAAAGGGACAATATCTGGCCGAAATGTGTCTGGCAATAACTTTTGGTAGTCGTCTTCAGCCAGTAGGTAAACGTCCAGATCACGCAGTTCATTACTCATTTGGGTAATTTGTTTTAAGTCTGTTTTGAAGCGGTGGGTGATGGCCGTGTCAAAAACTCCTTTTGCTTGCGCCAACGCCACTCGTGTACGACGCAAGGCCACCCGGTAATTGTGTAGATGTTCGGGATCAATGTCCTGAACAATGGCAGGTTCGTTTATTTGAATGATGTCCAGTTGAGTTTTAAGAATTGCTTTTACGGCCGTGTCCGCCCGCATCGTTGGTTCTAAAGGTAGTGCCTTTTTCATATATCTTCACTGCTCCAGATCAGAATAGTTCCCCGGTAATTTGGAATTGCCGGGGAACTGGGGTTACTCTAAATGCCGTCACGCAAAAGGGGGCAGGTCATACAATGTCCGCCGCCGCGCCCTTTTCCCAGTTCAAATCCATCAAATGTAATGACCTCAATACCCGCATCATGTAGCTTTTGATTGGTGTATGTATTTTTAGAATAGACGATAACAACGCCTGGTTCTAAGGCAACCACATTATTGCCATCATCCCACTGCTCACGGGCGGCCTGGTATTCGTCGCCGCCGGTGGTGATAACTCGTAATTTTTTGACGTTGAGGGCATCGGCTACGGCCGTTAACACACTCCCCTCTCGGCGCACATCAAACGACCCTTCTTTTTCCCCTGGCCGGACGCTAAAAGCTTGAATCTGCTCCACAACATGAGGATAAATTGTCACCGCGTCCCGATCTAAAAAGGTAAAAACCGTATCCAGGTGCATATGTGCCCGGTCTCTGGTCATTTGGCAGGCGATGATGCGTTCGGCGGCCTTTTTTTGGAAGAGGGGTCGGGCAAGCTGCTCCACCATCTGCACGGTTGTCCGTTCGCTGACGCCGATGAGAACGGTTTTATTTCCAATGGGCATCACGTCGCCGCCTTCTAACGACGCACGGCCGAAATCCTCCAAATCAAACTGATCGTCATCTCCTTCCGGCGGATACCAAAACTCGAAGTCGGCGTTTTTGAACAGGGGATGGAAGCGGTAAACGAGTCCCACATGGATGGCTTCTTGGTGGCGGGCGTGCCAATACATCGGGTTTACAGAGACGCCATTGTAAATCCAGCAGGAGGAGTCGCGGGTAAAGAGGGTGCTGGGCAAGGGGGGGAGGATAAATTCATTGGCGGCCGTGGAGACGGCCGTTAACGACCGTTTTGCCAGATCATCCAGGTCCAACCGCGTAATTTCCGAGCGTGTCAAGCCGCCAATCAAAAAGCGGGCTAACGTCTCCGACTTCATCCCCATCAGATACTCCCGAAACTCATCTACCAGAGATACCCCCACCGTTAATTCTGAGACTTCCCGCTCAATGATCCGGCGGCGCGCGACTGTGCTGGTGGCTAACGTTTCCGCCAACAGTTTTTGCAGATAAAATACTTCTACTCCCCGCTCTCGCATAATCTGGACAAAGGCATCATGCTCTTGCTGCGCCCGTTCTACCCATAAAACATCATCAAATAATAAATCATCATGGTTAGAAGGTGTCAGGCGGCACAGACTTAAATCCGGCCGGTGAACCAGCACTTTATGCAGCTTCCCCACCTCAGAATACACGCCAAATTGTGTCATCGTTATTCTCCAGAAACAGATATGATCTTGGTTTATTCTAGAGTACAACGAATAGAGAAAATCAACGAATTAAAACTAGGCTTATTCTTCCCCATACAGTAGCGTTCCCGGATAAAAAGCATACCAACCAAACCAATACGCCAGATGGCCGTTGATGCGCGGTAATGAATCTTCATCTAGCCCGATGAGGGCTTCTTCTGTTACCGGCCACACCTGCCCCGTTTCATCTACGATACTGTTTTTGTCTGTGCCGAGGGTGAAGGTGTGGTCGCCCCGTTCATAAGCGCGGACTTCGGCGCCGGCTTTGTAGCGCACCAAACCATCCAGCCAATGTTCCCCATCCACTTCATAAATCTCATTTCCGGCTACCAGGACAATGTTGACGCCGCCTAATTTGTCGTTGATTGTTTGTTCGGCCGTCAGGCTGTCCAATGAATACGCTTTAGGCGTGTCGTTGATGTTCAGAGCGTAAATCTGGTCTTTGGTACGCAGCGCTTCGTCCCGCTGCCAGACGGGGAACATGGTGTCTGTGTCCGCAAAGTAGCCGCCATAGGCCGCGCCAGGATTATAGTCGCGGTTGACGCCGGTGTTGATGTCTACTACAACGGTGTCGGGGTGTTGTGTTTGCCATTCTTTCCAGGTGGTCAGAACAACGGGCAGCAGTTTCAGGCGAATATCAGCGGCGGCCAATTCGCCCAATACTGGCTCGCCGGTAAGCTGGTTCCACAGGGTTCGGGTCTGGCGATCATACATTAGTTTGTTGCTGCGGTAGAGGAAGCCGGAAGATCCAAAGTCGTAGGTAATGGGGTTGTGGTTGGTGTCGGTGGCACGGCCGTCATACGCAATCGCCGCCCCACACAAGGTACAGTAAGCCAGGGAAACGGGTACGCCACCAACCACATCGTTGGCCATCTCATGCCAATCCAAAATACGCAGCGGGTAGGCGCGGGAATCCCCATTCAGCGAAATACCAAAAACCACATCCCAAAGATTAAGATATTCTGCTTCCTCCGGGGTAATCATCGTCGGATTGTCCAGGGCAGGGATGCCATCTACAAGGACGCCGCCCCACATAATTTCTTCCGGCCGTAGGCGAACCGGGTAGCTATCTTGTAAAAAATCAGCAAAACTGGGGTCTATGTTAGAAAGTAGAATCCCTTTCCAGGTAGTGAAGCCAGGCGGCGGTTGCAGGTCGGTAGCACCGTACCATTCTACCCAAGCGGCCCAATCATCGCCAAAATCTTGTCCGCTGAGGTTTTTCAGGGCGTTTGTTACGGCCGAATAATTAAGATTGCGAATGATGCCAATTTGCCGGGCACGGTACAGTTCCAACAGGACAGAAACAAAACGGCCGTCGCCAGAATCCTGAATACGCACCAACGCTTCTTGACTCTCATCGGTATCGGTGTTGAGAAGAGCTTGGAGGAGGTGGGGAATATCGTTATCGGAGATTAGAGACCTGTCCTGAGCGTTAGCGAAGGATTGAGGATTGGAGATTGGGGTTTCGGTAGGTAGAGGAGTCGGGGTGGGGGGATTTTGGGTGGGGGTGGAAACGGCCGTATTTGTGGGCACGGCCGTTTCTTCCATTTGTGTTACCGCCGGGCCGCAAGCCGCCAATAGCAAGCCGCTTAATAAAATGAGTGTGGGTAAAGGGGACATAGTTTACTCCTTCATTGTAGAGGTTCCACCTTTTCAAAAGGTGGAACCTCTTTGCCAATTTCTAGCAGTATAGCAAGCGATGGAGGAGTGGGGATGTTAGGCATTCGGCCGTAATCCTCTTGTAATATGGCGGCAAGACGGCCGTAAGCAATGGGCGTCCAGAATGAATGGGAGCTTAATGTAGCCCAAATGGTTCCATGATTAGAGTGGTTTGTTGGTAACGGCCGTGTACCAACTAACCGGGCTACGTTATAATCATGTCTCAAAAAAATGTGGCTGGTGGTTGGTAGTTTGTACTAACCATCAGCCACTATAACCAGGAGAACAATGTGCTGATTGCCTTATTAAAAACGATGCGGCCGCGTCAATGGCCTAAGAACGGTTTTGTCTTTGTGGCTTTGTTTTTTGACGCCAAATTATTGGAACCCATTTACTTGCTGCGTACCATCGCCGCCTTTATTTTGTTGTGTCTCATGTCTAGCGCCGTTTACCTGATGAACGACCTGGGCGATATTGAAAGCGACCGCCAACATCCGACCAAACGGTACCGGCCGCTGCCGGCTGGAGAATTGAACCCGACTGTGGCGGCCGTGGCAGCCGTCCTCTTTGCCGTAGGTAGTCTGGCAGCCGGATATCTCTTATCCCCCACGTTCGCTCTCATCCTGCTAATCTACATCCTCAGCCAGATTCTATATACTTTCTGGCTGAAAAATGTGGTGTTGTTTGATGTGATGATTGTGGCTTTGGGTTTTGTTTTGCGGATTGCGGCCGGGGTGGCAGTGGTGGATGTGGAACGATTTTCGCCCTGGTTATACTTGTTTGGTGGTTTTCTAGCTCTTTTCCTAGTACTGGGCAAACGGCGGCATGAATTGATTCTATTAGGCCAGGATGCCAGCAAACACCGCAAAATCTTACAAGAATACAATTTGGAATTTATCGATAAACTTCTTGGATTGGTGACGACCAGTGTCTTGGTTTTTTACAGCCTGTACACCTTCCTGGCCGAAGGGCTGCCGGACAACCACGCGATGATGCTGACTATTCCCTTTCTCCTGTACGGCATTTTTCGTTATATGTACTTGATTCATGTGCGTCATGAAGGAGGCGCGCCGGAAGATATTGCCCTACGTGATCGGCCGTTACAGGCTACGATTGTTTTGTTTGCAATGACTGTTTTTGTTGTGGTTTATATTTTTTGAGATTGAGAGATTGGGTTAAAATCTCCAATCTCCATCCTTATTTTTTATGTCCACAGCCACCGCTCCCGGCAAAATTATTTTATTTGGTGAACATGCCGTCGTCTACGGTCGTCCCGCCATCGCCGCTCCAGTATCCCAATTACGGGCTACGGCCGTTGTAAAACCGGCCAACCAACCCGGCATCCGCCTTATCGCTCCTGACCTGAACCAGGACATGATGTTAACTGAAGCGGAACCGGAAGATCCGATTGCGGCCGTGATTAAACAGTTACAAACGGCCATCAATCTACCCCATCTCCCCGACCTAATCATCACTGTCAGCAGCGCCATTCCCATTGCCAGCGGTCTGGGCAGCGGCGCCGCCATTACGGCCGCCGTCATTCGCGCTCTGGCTAACTATTTGGGATTAGGCCATCTGGCGACAGACGAATGGGTTTCAGCCCAAACTTACGAAATCGAGAAAATTCATCACGGCACACCCAGCGGCATAGATAATACGGTGGTGGCTTATGAACGGCCGGTTTTCTTTGTACGCCAACAGCCCCATAACCGCATCGAAACATTCAGCGTCGCCCAAGCGCTGCATTTACTGGTAGGCGATACGGGTCTCAGTAGCAGCACCAAATTGGTGGTGGGAGATGTGCGCCGCCAATGGGAAGCTGACTGCCCCAAGTTTGAAGCGATTTTTGATGGCTGCGGCCGAATTGCCACGGCCGCTCGTCTGGCAATTGAAGAGGGAAATCTGACCGCTGTCGGTCGCCTGATGAATGAGAACCATACCCTGCTGCAACAAATGAGTGTTTCTTCGCCAGAGTTGGATGGGTTAGTAACGGCCGCAAACAAAGCCGGTGCATTAGGGGCCAAACTGAGCGGCGCCGGCCGGGGTGGCAATATGATCGCTCTAGTCACATCGGAATCAAAAGCGGCCGTGCAGTCTGCCTTACAAACGGCCGCTGCCAAAACAATTCTGTCCAGCGCCATTGAACCCCAATAACCGATGCGCCCGTCTTGTGATACAATTTACGAACGAAGTAACATTATATGGATAACAACTATGACAGTACAACATGAGCATTATGGCATGATAGATATTTCTGCAACGGCCGTGTCCACCATTGCCAACCAGGCCATCAACCAATGTTACGGCGTTGTTGGCATGGCTGACAAAAATCTGGCTACAGGCATTGCCAAACTACTGTCCCGCGATAGTAAACGGGGCATTGATGTGACCATAGAAGAGAGCGGCATCATTGTAGATGTGTATGTCATTGTGGAATATGGCGTGCGTATTAAAACGGTGGCCGAAAGTATTCAACATACAGTAAAGTTTCATCTGGAAAAAGCGCTCAGTATGCCCGTACAAGAAGTGAATGTATATGTGCAAGGGCTGCGCCTGAACCAGGAAGATCGGTAGCGAAAATTCTTTACAAACCAGGCAAATATTGTATACACGGATAGGGAGAAACAGTGATGAAAAATAAACATCCGTGTTCTTCCCTATCCGTGTATACCCATAACCCATACCTTTTGCCAGTTTGAGAAAAAAGACTCGCTAGACGATTATCAAGCAAGAGAGGAAAGAAATTAAGTGACTCCACCTACCACAGCCGAGATGACGGCCGTACCTGAAAAATGGCTGCACTGTAATGGGCAGCAGTACAAAAAAATGGTACACGCCGGCCTCATCTGGTTAGAACAAAACCATCAATACGTCAATTCATTAAATGTTTTCCCTGTGCCCGATGGCGACACGGGCACAAATATGCTGCTGACAATGCGCTCCGCTTACGGCCGTGTGCAAGACCGATCCGAACCCCATGTCAGTAAAATGGCCGATAGTGTGGCTCAAGGGGCGCTCATGGGCGCACGCGGTAACTCCGGCGTCATCCTCAGCCAGATATGGCGTGGTCTGGCTAGCGGTCTGAAAGAGAAAGAAACCTTTGACGCCCCAGACCTGGCCTACGCCTTCCAAATAGCCGCCGATACTGCTTATAGGGGCGTGATACGGCCGGTAGAAGGAACCATCCTCACCGTTATCCGTGAAGGGGCGGAAGAAGCGGCCGACGCCGTCAGCAAAAGTCTGGATTTGCGCTTTTTGTTGGAAAGGGTGATAGAACGGTGTAACCAAACATTAGAACGCACACCGGACATGCTGCCCATCCTAAAGCAAGCCGGCGTTGTAGATTCTGGCGGGCAGGGGTTGATTTATGTGCTGGAAGGAATGCTGCGTTATGTCAGCGGCCAGATGGGTAGTTTGGAAGAAGCAGCCCAGGTTGTAGCCGCACAGCGGCAGGAGATTACCGCTCAGGAATTGGCTATGCCTGCAAGCGGCATCATTGAAAACCCTTACGATGTGCAATTTCTCCTTATGGGCCAAAATTTGAATGTGGCTGAAGTCCGCACCCGCATTGACGCTATGGGGGACTCGACTGTGGTTGTGGGAGACGAGTCTACCATTAAAGTACACATCCACGTTGAAGACCCTGGCGAACCCATCTCCTATGGCATCAGCTTGGGGAAGATTACGGATGTGGTTGTGGAAAATATGCAAATGCAGATGGAGGATATTGTGCAGGGGAATGGGGTTGCCCCGACCGTACCAGAGGCGGCTGTGGAAACGGCCGTTATCGAGCCGGGACAAATTGGCGTTGTAGCTGTAGCTGCCGGGGCTGGCCTGGCAGACATCTTCCGCAGTCTAGGGGTTGCTTTTATCGTTAACGGCGGACAAACTAATAATCCTAGCACAGAAGAAATTTTCCAGGCTACGCAAGATGTACCCAGCAATAAAATCATCATTTTGCCTAACAACAAAAACATCACTCTGGCGGCCGAAGCAGCCCGCGACCTCAGCCCGAAAGAGGTAATGGTTGTACCCACCGTTACTGCGCCGCAGGGATTTAGCGCGATGCTGGATTATGAACCCGACGGTGATCTGGCAGAAACGGCCGCAGTTATGCAAGCGTGTGCCACAGAAGTTGCCACCGGCGAAATCACCCGCGCCACTCGTTCGGTAACGTTGGATGGGGTAAACGTGAAGGATGGGGAGATGATTGGGGTGGTTGACGGCCGTTTGTGTGCCTCCGGCCCCAATCTGGAAAACATTCTAGCCCAGGTTTTGGCAGCCATGGAAATGGATGATCGGGAACTTGTTTCTCTTTACTATGGAGCCGATGTAGACGTCGCCGACGCCAACCAGATTGCCGCTCAAATTGAAAATAGTTACCCGGATGTAGAAGTCGAAATTCTACCCGGCGGACAGGCGCATTACTTTTATATTTTAGGAGCAGAATAACCCAACCACCCATGACCATCAAAATCATCACCGACAGCGCGATGGATGTGCCGCCCGACCTGGTAGCAAAGTATAATCTGACTGTTGTGCCCGTTTATGTCAACATCGGCGAGAAAGGTTACCGGGAAGGCATTGACATCACCCGCCAAGAATTTTATGACAATTTGTCTACCTACAATCCGTACCCGACAACGGCCGCCCCTTCCCCGGCTACTTTCAAAGAAGTGTATGAACAAGAAACGGCCGCCGGCGCCACCGAAATCATCTCTATTCATCTGGCATCCAAACTCAGCGCTACCTACAATAATGCTCGACTAGGCGCCGAGGCGGCCGATTCCTGCCCTGTTCATCTGGTAGATTCGCAACAAATTACGTTGGGTGGGGGATTGTTGGTGATGACGGCCGTAGACGAGTTGGCATCTGGTCAATCGGCCGCTGCCATCGTAGAACTGTTATCTGCCTGTGCCCCGCGTACCCGTGTCTTTGGCATGATTGATAATATGGACTCTTTACGGCGTGGCGGCCGTGTCAGTTGGGCGCAGTTTGGCATTGGCACATTGCTGCAAATCAAACCGGTGATGGTCATTAGTGATGGCGAAATCAATGTCGTTGCCAAAGTGCGTACCCGTAAAAAAGCGGTCAAGGAAATGCTTAAGCTGGTAGAAGATTTTGGCCCCTATGAACGGATTGCTATTTTGCATGTACGCGCTCTGGAAGCGGCCGTAAAACTGCAACAACAATCGGCGCATCTCTTCCCGGACGACGAAACACCCATTATCATGGAAGTGACCCCGGCTATTGGTACACATTTAGGATTGGGTGCAATTGGCTTTGCGGCCGTTGCTGCTGGATAATGCTTTTGTACTTACTAGCTTAAAAACTATTTTGAACTTAATGGTTGTTAGCGAGAATTATTTACTAATGAAGCAAGTTTTGTATACACGGATAGGAAGGAACACTGTGGAAGAGAGATTTCATGCTTTTCAGGGTTCCTTTTTCCGTGTAGGGGTCTGAAGGTTGTCGAAGTGAAAAAATTCCGTACTGATTTACACTCATTAATATGTGCGTATTTATCCCTGGATAATATTCGAACGATATGTTTTATGCTTGGTTTGGAATATGATGAAATTGGAGGGGAAACCAAAGCAGGAAAAGCACGTGAACTTATCGTGTTCGCTGAAAAAAAGAATTTTTGCCAGATTTAATTGAGGTGCTTAGAAAAGACATGCCTATAATAGAACTAGCCCGAAAAAAGTGTAAAGCTAACTTGTACCATGTCGTAACCTTTAGTGTTAATGACGACAGCCAATAGGAGAAATCAACTGAAGACCATGACTAAATACGAAATCATTATTTATTGGAGTGAAGAAGATCAAGCATATGTCTCGATCATTTAAGCGTTTACAACAAGTTCTCGATTTAGAAGCGAAACAAGGGTATAAGAATAAAGCCGTGGTTGGCGGTATCGGCCAATTTGCTACGTTTTGGGTGGGGCAGGCCCGCGAAGAAGCGGTAGACGAGCAAGATAAGGCATTGGTGGAACAGGTGGCGGAGGTGTTGTCGGGTTACGGCCGTCTGCCCGGTCCCGAAGCTCGTGCCAAAGCTATGCAAGATTTGAATACGCAACTGCGCCACCGCGCTGACCGGGTGGGTGAACCAACACCCCCGCCAACGAAAAAGGCCGCCAAGCCAAAACCGGCCGTAGCCAAACCAAAACCCCAAAAACAGAAACAAAAACCACCGCCTCCCAAACCCCAACCCAAAATCGTTGACCCCGATCCCGAAGGCCTGTCCCAATCTGTAACTGCCCTCAAAGGGGTCGGCCCCAAAATCGGTGAACGTCTAGCCAAACTGGGCGTCACCACCATCTGGGATTTGCTCTACATCTTCCCCCGTCGCTATGATGATTACACGCTCATGAAGCCAATTAACCGGCTGGAATATGGCGAGCAAGTCACCATCATTGGTACAGTGTGGGAAGCTCGCTCCCGGCGTACCCGCAACAATCAGGTCATTGTCCAGGCCATCATCAGCGATGGCACAGGCAAGGTTCAGGCTACCTGGTTCAACCAGCCGTGGCTAACAAACCAGTTAAAAGCAGGGCTGCAAATTGTCATCAGCGGCAAGGTAGATCAGTTTTTAGGACGGCCGATCTTCAATTCACCAGATTGGGAGCCGCTGGAATTGGAACCGTTAAAGACACGGCGCATTGTGCCCGTTTACCCGCTCACAAAAGGGCTGACCAGTAACAAGATGCGGGAAATTATGCAGACGGCCGTAAAAGAATGGTCCCCTCGTCTGCCTGACCCGCTGCCTCAACCGGTGCGTAAACGGCTCAAACTAAACCGGCTGCCGGTCGCCAGCCAAAAAACCCATTTCCCCGACAATCAACAACAATTGCACAAGGCTCGTCGCCGTCTGGCCTTTGATGAACTCTTTTTATTGCAGCTAGGGATGCAAGGCAGCCGTCATGAATGGCAGTCTCAAACCGGTCTTAAAGTAAGCCCTGATCCGGCCGTTATGGTGCGCTTTCGCAACGCTTTACCCTTTGAACTGACCGCCGCCCAACAGCGGGTGATTGATGAAATTATGGCCGATATGGCCACGGGTATCCCCATGAACCGGCTGCTGCAAGGAGATGTGGGCGCGGGTAAAACATTGGTTGCCGCGGCCGCTATGCTGAGCGCGGCCAGCACCGGCCAGCAGGCCGCACTCATGGCCCCTACCGAAATTTTAGCCGAGCAACATTACCAGAGTTTGAGCAAATTATTGACCCAATTTGGCGTCACTGTCAGTTTGTTAACCGGCAGTACCCCTACCACTGCTCGCGAGCAAATCTATGCCGGACTAGCCGATGGCTCCATTCATATTGCGATTGGCACTCATGCGCTTATTCAGGGAACTGTGAACTTTGGCAGTCTGGCGCTGGCCGTTGTGGATGAGCAGCACCGCTTTGGCGTTGATCAGAGGCAAGCGTTACGAGACAAGGGAACGGCCAACGGGGAGGTATTTAACCCCCATCTGTTAACAATGTCGGCTACACCTATTCCGCGCACATTGGCGCTTTCATTGTATGGTGACTTAGACCTTTCCATTATTGATGAAATGCCGCCCGGCCGTCAGGAAATTAAAACGCGCTGGCTGCCGGGACGGGAACGAGAGCGAGCGTACTCGTTTATTCGCAGTCAGGTGAAGCAAGGGCGGCAGGCTTATATTATTTATCCGCTGGTGGAGGAGTCTGACAAGGTAGATGCAAAAGCGGCCGTTGAAGACCACCGACGTTTGCAAGAGGAAGTGTTTCCCGATTTGCAAGTGGGGTTGATTCACGGCCGTCTTAAATCCAATGAAAAAGAAAGTGTCATGCGCCATTTTTATGAGGGCGAGGTGCAAATATTGACTTCTACTTCTGTCATTGAAGTGGGGGTAGATGTGCCTAATGCCACCGTCATGCTCATCGAGGGAGCCAATCGTTTTGGTCTGGCTCAATTGCATCAGTTTCGCGGCCGTGTGGGGCGCGGCAAACACCAATCCTACTGTATGCTCATTGCCGACAGCGAATCTCAAGAATCTGAAGAACGCCTATCTGCATTAGAAGAAACCAATGATGGTTTTATATTGGCCGAAAAGGATTTGGAACTGCGCGGGCCGGGCGAGTTTTTCGGCCGTCGGCAAAGTGGCTTGCCAGAACTGCAAATGGCTTCTTTGCTGGATATGGACATGTTGGAATTGGCCCGAAAAGAAGCCATTGCCATCTTTGAAAAAGATCCCACCCTGGAACTGCCAGAACATAAGCTGCTGCGTGACCGCGTATCCCACTTCTGGCAGGCAGCCGGGGATTTTAGTTGAGAGATTGAAGATTGGGAGATTTAATCTCGTAACCTCCAATCTCCAAAACAAGACAGCCAAAAAAACACAGTTCCAAAAGATGAATGTAGAGATTGACGACGCCGTTTTAATTCAGCAAGCCAAAATAGATGGCGATGCGTTTGGGCTGCTTTATGAGCGTTATTACGACAAGATTTATAATTATGTCTACTATCGTACCAGTAATGTGGCTGATGCGGAAGATTTAACGGCTAAGGTTTTTATGCGGGCTATGAAGCATATCGGCCGTTATGAAGATAAAGGCGTCCCGTTTTCAGCCTGGCTTTACCGTATTGCCCATAATTTGGTAGCCAATTGGCATCGTGACAACAGCCGCCGCCAGATCATTTCCATTGATGATATTTCCCATTGGCGAATTTCTGAGGATGGGCCGGAATTTGCCACGCAGTTGCTGGATGATAAAGAAGCGCTGCTGCAAGCTATCCGCCGCTTGCCGGCCGACCGGCAGGAATTGTTGGTGTTAAAATTTGTGGAATATCTTTCTAATTCGGAAATCGGGGAGATTATGGGACGTAGTGAAGGGGCAATAAAGTCCCTGTATCATCGCACATTGTTGGCTTTGCGAAAGGATTTTGAACAACGTACCGGGCAGAAGATCGAGGAGAAGCGGGGGTTTTTTAGACGGCCGTTTTAGTTCAGCAATCAGGTAACTAGCAATCAGTTTTCAGTTGTCAGTAACATCTTGTCGCACACTGAAAACTGCACACTGTGCCCAGAAAACGATCATTGCCCTGAGAGAAGATTGTGCTAAAATTTGCAATCGCAGAGGATACAACTCGAACCTCCCAGTAGGTTCATGGAAGACCTTCCTACTAAATAAATCAAATTTTGTTGTAGTCTGAACAGGAGAAAATCTCTTGAGTAGAACAGAGTCTTGGAAAACATGGATGATATTAGTCATCCTGTTGCTCATATTTGGCGCTATTGCCGCCATCTGGCCAACCCTATCGGTTAGCTTAAATTTGGGGTCTGGTAGCGGGTCCAGCACAGCCATTCCCTATGAATCGCATCCAATCGTCATCAATATTCCGGTGACAACATTACCAACTGGCGCAGAGGTTGGCGGCCAAACAATTGTGATGTCTCCGTTGCAGGCCTTGTTAGGGGTCACGGCTGTAACCATTGGTCTGGTATTGGGCGCTGGCATTGTGCTGGGGGTGCTGTATGCGTTTTTATCTCGCCTGGTTTCCAAAACGGAGGCCAGCGATTCTTATAAAGAACACGCCACCGCCCTGAATAAGAAAGAAAAAGAGAAATTGAAGGAAATGCAAGACGGCCGTGCCGCTGCCCCACCTAATAATGATGGTATGCCTCGCTGGTCGGTTATTAGCACCGACCTCATCATTCTGCTGTTTGTCTATTTTGGGGCAACCATTGTGGCAACCACCTTTTTCCCGGAACGAGTGGTGGAAATTGGCAATGAGCTTGTGGCGCCGGGACTCATTATTGTGGGGGGTCCCCTCTTAATTACGGCCGCTATCCTTATTTTTGCCCCGCGCTGGGGTAAAGCGAGCCTGGCTGTACTCATCATGCTTCTAGTGGCGTTTGTTACCTTTGCCCTGTTTGGCATAACCAAATTAACTGAATCCCTATCCGTTAGCCAATTATTCAACATTGTCGGCCTTGTAGAGATTGTAACGCTGATTGCGCTGGCTTATTTGTGGCGGCCGACGCCAGCTGATGTGGTTGTGGAAAAGATAAAACATGGGGATGAACGCGGCCGTGAGAAAGGTATTCCTTATGACACTATTTTCGTCTTAATAACGGGTCTGCTCATTGTGGGTGTTGGGTTAGGCCTTATGGTATTGCTTCTTAATTAAATAGTCACACTTTTAGGCTTGTAGGACAAAATAAAAATGGGTAAATATAAACATGCACTCGTCGTTATCATCCTGACCGCTCTGGCTACAGTTGGGTTGTTTGCGTTTTTTAGATTTTTCCTGTTCCGATTACCAACGGCCGCCAGCGAAGAAGCCGGGCCGATTGACGCCATGTTCAATATTCATTTCTGGTTGCAAGCATTCCTCTTCTCCATGATCATGGTCATCACCCTTTATTCCGTTTACGCTTTCCGGCGTCAACCAGGCGATGAGGAAGATGCTCCCCACATACACGGACACACCGGTCTGGAAATTATCTGGACAATTGTACCCACCATTGTCGTCATTATTTTTGGATATTACGGTTATACAGTTTTAACTGATTTACTGGCTGTGGAACCGAATGAACGGGCTGTAGAAGTTATCGGCCGTCAATGGTCATGGAAATTTGAATACCCCGATATTGGGGGACAAAGCAGCAGTGAATTGGTTTTATTGGTCAATCAGCCGGTTGTTTTGCAAATGTATTCTGAAGATGTTATTCACTCCTTTTGGGTTCCGGAATTCCGAGTAAAGCAAGATTTGCTGCCCGTGGCCAACCCTGGCGAAGATTACTTTGAGCTCCGCATTACGCCAACAAAAGAGGGAGCTTACAAAACGCGCTGCGCGGAAATTTGCGGTTTGGAGCATTCACAAATGGTTGCCGATGTGTTAGTGTTGAATCAGGCAGATTACGATGCCTGGGCAGCGGAAATTTCAGGCAAGCCCGGTCTGGACGACCTGGAAGGGTTGACGCCGGCCGAACGGGGTGAATTCTGGTATACAGAGTTTGGTTGTAATGGCTGCCACAAGTTAGATGGCACTGACGGTGCCGGGCCAACATGGTTAGGAATCTACAATAGTGAAGAGGAATTAGCTGACGGCTCTACCGTTATCGTGGATCATGATTACCTATATGAATCCATCCTTGATCCAGATGCCAAAGTAACGGCTGGCTTCAACCCCGGCATTATGTCTACTCAGAACTTTGAAGATCGATTCAACAGCTTTGGCTTTAGCGATGCCGATCAAATTACGAACGACTTGATCGCTTTTATTGAAACATTAAACGAATAAACAACGCCTTAACCGTCCAGACCGGCAAGGTTTTGAAGATCTCGCCGCTCTTAAGACAAGTCAGATTCAAAATGGGAGACTGGCGATGAGATTTTTTCGAAATTTAGGCTACATCCTCACATCTTCATACGTTAAAGGATTGGTGGGGCAAGCGATATTCTCCCTGGGTGGATATTATCTGCTCCAGGCCATTTTGCCAGATTGGCTAGATGAGTTCAGTATGATGTGGGGGGCGATCATCGGCGTCATTGGCTTCTTGTTGTTTGCCGGCGTGTTCACCGACTGGCTTAAATGGATAGGCGGCAAAGAGACACCGTTGAAACATGGCGCGCCAGAAGGCAAACCTGAATGGACCCGCTACCTGGGACCGGATGTCAATCATAAAGTGATTGGGATTCAATACGGGTACACCAGCTTATTTGTGCTGCTAGTGGGCGGCTTGTTTGCCCTCATCTTCCGGTTCGAACTATCCCAACCCGGTATGCAATTTCTGAACTACGATATATACAATACACTTTTTGGCGCTCATGGCATTGTCATGATTGTCAGCATTTTGTTGGGGATTGGGGCGCTCATTAACTATCTGGTTCCGCTGATGATTGGGGCGCAGGATATGGCTTTCCCCCGCTTAAATGCTTTCAGTTACTGGGTTTCTATTCCCGCTATTGTACTGGTGTTGTTCGCAATGGCAGTTGGTGGATGGGATACGGGTTGGGTTGGTTATCCCACCTTGAGTCTGGTAGGGAAATTGGGAACCATGTTCTTCCTGCTGGGTTTTTACATTAACGGTCTCTCCTCTATTGCCGGTTCAATTAATGTTTTGGTGACAACGGCCGTTATGCGCGCCCCCGGTATGAGTTTATTCCGTATGCCAATTTTTGTGTGGGCGGCCGTGGCTGCAGCCCTCATTCAATTTACATCTACACAGACAGTGGGTGTGGCTCTGGCCTTGAACATGATTGAACGAGCAACAGGGCTGGTCTACTTTAATCCGGCCGGCGGCGGCGACCCGCTTCTGTACCAACATATCTTCTGGTTTTATTCCCACCCGGTCGTCTATGTATTTGTCTTGCCCGGTTTGGGTGTTATTAGTGAATTGCTGCCGGTATTTACAAAGAAACCATTGTTTGGCTATAAATGGATTGCCTTATCCAGCTTAGGGATTGCCTTCGTTGGGTTCCTGGTTTGGGCGCACCATATGTTTACCTCTGGTATGTCTGATTCGCTGCGGGTTCTCTTTATGCTTACCACTCTATTTGTAGCTATTCCCACCGGCGTCAAATTCTTTAGCTGGGTAGCCACTTTATGGCAAGGCAAAATTGAACTCAGTACACCAATGCTATTTACTTTGGGCGCTATTTCTGTCTTTTTGATTGGCGGCATTACCGGCCCCATTTTGGGCACAGCTCCCACCGACCTACATTTGCACGACAGCTATTGGATTGTGGGCCATTTCCACGCCACGATGTTTGGCGGTTTTGTCTTCCCCTTCTTTGCCGCCCTCTACTATTGGTATCCTAAAGTGACCGGGCATATGTATAAAGAGTCGTTGGGCAAACTACATTTCTGGCTGATGGTTCCCGGCTTTTGGGTGATGAGTTTTGGGCAGATGAGCGCCGGCATTATGGGGATGAACCGCCGTTATGCCGATTATGACCCCGCTTTGGGTATTGAAACGCAGCAAATTTTGGTAACCATTGCCGGGTTAATTATTGGCTGGTCTGTCCTCATTATGATTTACAACTTGATTGCCAGCGCCCGCACAGAACCGGCCGCAGGCGCAAATCCGTGGGGTTCCCGTTCACCTGAGTGGCAAATTGCTTCGCCGCCGCCGGAATTTAATTATGACGTGCCTTTTGAAGTCGTGGGCGAACCGTATGATTATGGTTTGGATGCGCCTTATATTCAGTTTCAACCGGCCGCATCCGGAGATTAATAGTGTGCAGTTTTCAGTGGGTAGTATGATGGAGATTGATCCTGTGGAAAAGAATGAAGATGTAAAACAAGCTGCAAAGCGCATTGGTATTTATGTTTTTGCAGCCTTGATGGTATTAACGCTGATTGAGTTTGCAATGAGCATTTATTTGAATTCAACAGTGGGGCTATTTGTGATGATGTTGTTGAAGTCAGCGTTGATTGTGTACTACTTTATGCATGTGTATCGCCTGTGGCGTGAGGAGAATCATTAATGAGTGTGACGACAATGGAACACACGGCCGACGAACATCAAGAGGCTCACAGCCATGAAATGCCCTACGAACAGCAACACAAAGCCAACCGGATGGGTTTGTGGATATTTTTCCTGTCTGAAATTTTCCTGTTTGGCGCTTTGTTTGCGGCCAGGTTTTATTTGTGGGGAGACACACGGCCAGAACTAAGCCAGGAACTTGGATTGATTGCCACGACCGTTTTGTTGGTGAGTAGTTTTTTTGTATATCGCGGGGAAACAGCAATGGAACAAGGGGAACGGGGCACATTCCTTTCCTCATTTATGATAGCTGCATTTCTGGGCATTATTTTCTTTGTCAGCGTGGTCATCATGGAATGGAATATCTTCAACCTGGAAGGATCCTTTGCTGGGATTGAGATATTTGGTCATTTACGGCCGGAACATGGTGTGTATGCCGGCGTCTTTTACGCGATGACGGGAATGCATGCACTGCATGTGTTGAGCGGCGTCTTTTTGTTGTTGGTTGTTTGGAATCGGGGACGCAAAGGCGATTTTTCCCCAGACCGTCATTGGGGCGTAGAAGGGACAGCACTGTATTGGCATTATGTAGATGTAGTGTGGGTTTTCTTCTACCCAGCATTGTATTTGATTGGGACGCCTGTTTGATAAAAGGTGCAAATTGCTAATTTGCACTACGTGAAAAATGGATCCGATAACGAAAGCCATCCTGCTTTCGTGGGATTGGAAGATAGAAGTCATCATCGTCTTGGCTCTGGCCGGGACGATTTATATTAGAGGCTGGGCGCTGTTACGACGGCGAACGGGCGGCAGTCGGCAGTACAACTTGGGGGGGGTACGTCGCTCGCCGTGGCGGTTAACTGCCGTGTGGCGACCCATCGCCTATCTAGCCGGCCTTTTTGTTATCGCCCTGGCTCTACTTTCCCCCATTGACGCTTTAGGCCAACAACTGTTTTTTATGCACATGATTCAACATTTACTGTTGATTATGATTGCCCCCCCGCTGCTGCTGATTGCCAACCCGATGCCTTTTATGTTGTGGGGATTACCCGGCCGCTGGCGGCTGAAAGTAGGCGGTGTCATTAGTTGGGGGCTACATCGAGATTCCCGTTTTCGCAGTTATTTTCGCAGCGCCACCAACCCCGGCATTGTGTGGTTGATCTGGGTCATTGCCCTGATAAGCTGGCATGATCCGGCTCTGTATAATGCAGCGTTAGAAAATGAGTGGGTGCATAATCTGGAACATCTCACTTTCTTTCTGGCTAGTATGTTGTTTTGGTGGCATGTAATAGGCGCTGGGCCGCGCATCCATAAGCAATTTGGCCTGATTGGACGGACGGCGCTGGTGGTGTCAGCTATTCCCCCTAATATGCTAACAGGGTTGTCGCTGGCTATGGCGACCACGGCATTTTATTCTTATTACACAGCCGTGCCCCGCTTATGGGGCCTTGATGTGCTGGTCGATCAGCAAATTGGCGGCTTCATTATGTGGATTCCGGGCAGCATGATGTACATTGTGTCGGCTCTGATACTGCTCTACCGTCTTCTAGACAAGGAAGATCACAAACCGATTATGCCACTAGAAAAATGGGGGTCTGACGAAAAACTGGCTGTCCCGGGTACAAAAAAATGAAGCGCATCATTTTGATATTCAAAACAATGTTCAGTCGCAAATGGCTGTCGGCTACCTTCATCGTCATCCTGGGGATAGTGTTGATGGTTCGCCTGGGTTTGTGGCAGTTAGATCGCCTGGAACTACGGCGGGCAGAGAACGCAGCTTTGCTGACCGTGTTGGAAGCGGAGCCACTAGATTTAGCGGCAGATTTTTTGCCCGATGATGTGACTGAGTTAAAAGATCGTCAGATAGATACGGCAGGGGAATTTGATGTGGAGAATCAGGTGGTTCTCATTCTAAAAAGTTGGCAGGGGAAGCCAGGCGTGCATTTGATTACGCCGTTTGTATTGGGGGATGGGAACACGGCCGTACTCGTTGACCTGGGCTGGATTCCCCAATCTGAATATGAAGCTGGTCATCTGGCTCAATATGTGGACACTAAGCAAACACAGTTGGCAGGGACAGCAGCGCTTTCCCAAAAATTGTCTCGTTATGGCAATGCGGCCGCCCAACCCAGCGGGCCGCAAAATGAAGTATACCGGGTAGATGTGTCCCAACTTCAGCCCCAAATGCCTTATGAACTGCTGCCTTTTTATGTACTGGCAGAACCGATAGCGGACAATGTTGATTTGCCATATCGTCTGGAACCGGGGATTGATCTTTCTGAGGGGCCGCATTTGAGTTATGCTCTGCAATGGTTTCTCTTCGCCGCAATTTTGGGGATAGGGTGTATTGTTTATGTTAACCAGGGATTGAATAAAGAAACTGACAATGAAGAAAATGTGGCCGATGCGTCTGGGAATCAATTCCCAGTCTGAGACAAAAAGTACGCTAAAGTACACTGAATGTGAACCGCGCACAATAAGCAGGCAACGTACTTTTGCACGTTTTTTGTCTCAGATATCGAATTGTATTCGATGGCCCTTGGAAATGATATTTATCTTGCCTCTTGCCTGGGTATTCCTGGTCATAATGATAATACGACCCATAAATCAGGCAAACGCGCACGGCGGTGGAACACTGCAACTGGCAAATGTGCCGCTAGGGGAGTGTCTTCTATCTGTTTGGTCGTCACCGCCAACACTGCGGGCAGGGTCGGCGCTGCATATTACGGTGGGGCTGGCGCAGACGGCCGACAGCCAGCCATTTTTAGAAGGCGTGGTACAGGTGGTTGTGTATGAGGCCAACGGCCGTACCCCCATACACAACGTCCCCGCCACAACAGAACAATCCACCAACAAACTGTTTTATGAAGCCGATGTAGACGCCTTACCGGCCGGAGATTATCGGGTTGAAGTGACAACTACTTGCCTGGAAACGACGGAGACGGTCGGATTTAATTTGCAGGTACGGCCGTCAATCAACCCGTTGTTTGTAGTAATTCCCCTGGCCAGCACTGCTCTTTTGGCGGGCTTTTTTATTTTTCGGAATTGGCGTAAGAGGGAGACGGCCGTGACGCCTGTAAAAAAACGTTCCCAGCCGCATTAATAGATTAAGCCGTTATAAAACATTAGCAGAGTAGATGGTATTTCAGAGAACTGCTCATTATAATCTTTGTTTGAAGCGTATAAGTTTTTGAGGAGACTGGAGATGGCGCTGGCATTGGTTGTAAGCCATCTACCAGACAGAAGAATGACATTGAGTACAATGCAGTCCAATCCCAACAAATAAGTAACGTCGCACAAAAAGGTGGTTTGAAAATGCGCATACGTCCCCGGTTAGAAGAAGGTTGGTCTACACTGTTCCTGTTGTGGGCTATGATGTTCGTTTCTGCTTTAGCCATTCGGCAGGCTGATCTGATTGATGGTTTGCAAGTGATCCCGTTGGTGGGTTCGCTGGCAATTATCGCTGGTACATTGTTGGCTAAAAGCCGTTTTTCTAACAACAAAGCCCATCTTGCAGTTCTGTTGTATGGTCTTTTTGTGGTGTTTGTTTTGGTAGGAACGACCTCTTCTTTTGTGGGGATGGGTTGGCGTGAACGTATCGTTCATCCTGAAAATGGGATGATTGCCCGCCAGTTGGCCTGGTTTGTCAAGTTGGTAAGTGGGGGCACAAGCCGGGATGGATTGATTTTTGTGTTTCAAACGGCCGTCATCTTCTGGTTCCTCGGTTATACGGCCGCCTGGTACACCTTCCGTTTTCCTCGTGTTTGGCGGGCTATTGTGCCTACGGGGATGGTCTTGTTAAGTGTAGTTTATTACTATGCCGGGCCACGGCCGTTGCAATACTATCTCGGTTTCTATGCTCTGTTGGCTGCTCTCTTCGTGTCCCGTACCTACCTGGTTGAACAAGAAAAATCATGGCGATCTGCGGCCATCCGTTACGAAAAATTCATATGGTTTAATTTTGCTCGCGCCGGCCTCATTGCTTCTGTTCTGGCTTTGATATTGGCCTGGGGGCTACCACCCTTGTCCGCCAATGCGGCCGTGGGCGATGCGTTAGGTGGGGCGCGCGGCCCCTGGCGAGATTTTCAAGATAATTGGACACGTATGTTCTCTGCTCTACGAACCTATGGCACGAACACGGCCGATCCTTACCAGGACACATTGGTGTTAGGCGGGCCGCGTACTGTGGGCGACACGCCTATTATGGATGTGATTGTAGCCCAGGAACTACCCTATGTTTATTGGCAGGCTCTTGTTTACGACTCTTACGAAAACGAAAGCTGGCACAAAGCGAATGTTAATATCACAGAACATATTCCCGATGAAGGGCCTATCAGCACACCTCTTACCCGTTCCCGTGAAGTGATTACTCAAACTGTCATCTCTTACTTTCCAAACTCCAGCTTCATTTATGGCGCACCAGAAATTGTCAATGCAGATCGGCCCTTGTTTATTCATGCCGGTGTAGATGATAATGGCGATCAGCTTGTGTCTCAGGTGCGCTCTAAATATGTGTTGCAGCAGGGAGATAAATATGAAGTTATGTCTCGATTGTCTACGGCCGACGCCACCAGCCTGCGAACTGCTTCTACAGCCTATCCTGATTGGGTGCGTGAAACCTATCTGCAACTGCCCGACACCATCACACCCGAAACCTTAGAACTGGCCGAAGAGTTGACGGCCTCATATGACAATCCATTTGATAAAGCGATTGCTGCGCGTGATTACCTGCGCGAAACTATCGTCTATAATGATCAAATTGAGGCGCCGCCGGAAGGGATGGACCCCGTTCACTATACATTGTTTCTCAGCCAGGAAGGGTATTGCAATTATTATGCCTCCTCCATGGCTGTCATGCTGCGCTCACAGGGGATTCCGGCGCGGTTAGTCAGCGGTTATGCTCAGGGATCTTACGATGATGAGTCGTATTCATACCGGGTGAGAGCCAGCAATGCCCATACCTGGGTAGAGGTATATTTTCCTTCATATGGCTGGATTCAGTTTGAACCAACGGCCTCTATTCCCACCATTACGCGCCCAGAAAGTATAGGTGATTTTAGCGGCGGGGATGCGTTCTCAGCTTTTATGCTAAATGATGCCCTCGACCAGGAGCCGATCTTAGATGATCCCAATGCTTTGTTGGACGATATTGAAAATGTAGACTTGGGAGAAGGGGATGGCGCCGGTGACTTAAATAATAGTCAACCTTTTACGGAACGTTATCCAGTGTGGCAGGCAATTGGGGCGATTGTGGTGGTAGCGGCGGCCGTGATTGTTTCTGTAGCTGCGAATAAGATGAACCGGCGGGTAGAGACGGATGTAGATGGTAGTTACAATCGGTTGGGACGCTGGGCGCGTTGGGTGGGTGTGGAATACCGCCCGGAACATACACCGTATGAACGAGCAGAAACATTGGCAACGGCCGTGCCCGATGGTAAAGACTCCATCAGGGTGTTAACCAAACAATATGTCCTCAAACAATTTAGCCGCCAGCGTGCTTACGAAGATGGTTTTGATCCCTTGTCACATTGGAAGCTGTTACGGCCGTTGCTTCTCAAAAAGAGCATTTCCAATTATCTGCAACGATTGCAACAAAAAGGCCGCAAATCACGCCGTTTCTATCGGTTCTAATCAAGAATTCGTAACTACTACAAACCGGCAAGGTTTCCAAAACCTTGCCGGTTTCAAAGCGAGACTTGACAGATTTTTGAAACCTGTCAGGTCTCGCTTTAGATTTAATGTAAACAAGATGAATAAAACTGCTATAATAACCAATGCAGGGAGTTGTAGTAGATCATAACCCCCTAATATAGAAATGACTTGCTTACAATATTTGCAAGAGGGACTAGCCGGTGAACGACGAAACATCAAACACCCAAATACAATCAAGTCTAGATGATTTACGCGCACTCATAGACAACCTCGGTAAAACTGTCAACCAACAGCACCAGACATTAATTACCAGCCGGGCAGACATTGCCCGACAGGCGGCCGCCCGTTCGAGTGACGACTTAACTCGCCAACTCCTTCTAGTACGGCGGACAATGGAAGATTTGGAAAGACGCGTACAGGCTCAAGAAAAAGAACGTGAGCAGCTAAAAGCGTTGCAAGATGTGGGCGCCATGGTCAATTCATCACTTGACCTGGATCAGGTGCTGGTTGTGGTGATGGATGCCATTATTGACCTGACTAAATCGGAACGCTCTATTTTGCTGTTGAAGAATGAAGATGATGGGGAATTGGAAGTGCGTCTTTACCGCAACATGGATCGGGAGAGCATAGACAATCCTTCCTTTGACATTAGTCGCAGTATTGTTAGTTCCGTAGCCGAAACGGGTGAGCCGGTTGTAACCATGAACGCCATGTCAGACAGTCGTTTTGCTGCCCAGGAAAGCATCATCAGCTATAATTTACGCTCCATCCTTTGTGTGCCGCTCAAACTTAAAGAGATGATCATTGGCGTCATTTACGCCGACAATCGAATTCAGTCGGGCGTCTTTGGGGATACAGACCGGGATTTGCTGGCTTCTTTTGCCAATCAAGCGGCCGTAGCCATTGAAAATGCCCGTCTCTTCCAACAAATCCGCAACCACCTGACCGAAATCACCGAAATGCGTGATTTAATGGACAACGTCTTTGCTTCCATCGCCAGCGGCGTCATTACCATTGATGAAAAGGAACGTATTGCCCTGTACAATCGGGCGGCCGAACGTATTTTAGGTTTCCCGCAAAATGCCATTGTGCAGCAAACGTATAATCGCGCCCTGGAAACATTGGGGTTGCCGGTAGAGCCATTGGTTAAAGAAATTCGCTTGAACGGTGGCGCCAGAAATACTGAGGTGGATCTGGTGGTTAACAGACGGCCGGGAGTGACAACCTTAAATATGACCCTGACCCCTTTGCGGGATATTCAGCAAGAGATGCTGGGTGTAGCCATGGTGTTGGATGATGTGACGGAAAAGAAACGTCTGGAAAGTGTACGCCGCTATTTACCCCCAGCGCTGGTAGACCAAGTTCGAGATCTGGATGCCGCCCAACGGCCGCAGCACCGCATTATGAGCGTCCTGTTTGCTGATGTGCGCGGTTACAGCACCTTTAGCGAACACCGTGACCCAGAAAAGCTAATCCAGATTATGAATGGTTATTTCACCGTCTTTGTGAATGCAATTGACAATTACGAAGGGTTGACGGATAAGTTTATGGGTGATGCGGTGATGGCTTTGTACAACACCCCTTTGAACCCCCAACGCAAACATGCCGAACGAGCCATCCATACAGCGCTGGAAATTCAAGAAAATATGCGCCAATATCTGTCCGAAATGCCGGAAGATACACGGCTTCATTTTGGCATTGGCATTCATACCGGTGAAGCAGTCGTGGGCAATGTGGGCAGCAGCCTGCGTAAAGATTATTCGGCTATTGGTGATGCGGTGAATCTGGCCAAGCGCATTCAGGAATATGCAGGCGGCGATGAAATTTTGATCAGCCAGAAGAGTTATGATCTGGTGCAGGATTGGGTGGTGGTGGAGCCGCTGGAACCGATTCAGGTAAAAGGTCGCCAAACTTTGGAACAGATTTATCGTTTGTATGGTACAAAAAATATCGCGTTGAATTATTAGGTAATTAGCACCTTATCAGTTAAAAGCTTATACGCTATACAAGAAAATTTTCTAAGTGGAGAAAAAACTCTCTTTTCTCTCTGTGTCTCTCTTTTATGGCTCGTCTACGTTAGAAATTTGGAATAAAAATGGTAATTGAAGAATACATTCAAAACGCACCTGAAAAAAGAAGATCCGCTTTAGAACGGCTGCGTCAGATTTGTTTAGACAAGTTACAAGGTTATGAAGAAAGCTTGGTTTACAATATGCCTAGTTACACCAAAAAGGGTGTGGTAGAAGTCGCTTTTGCCAGTCAAAAGTCTTATATTTCCCTCTATATCTTAAAGGAACCTGTGATGGATGAGTACCGTCATAACTTCCCCAAATCGAGGATAGGCAAAGGGTGTATTCGCTATCCAAATCCACAAAAGATCGATTTTGACCTGGTTGAAAAGATGATTCAACATGCGTTTGAATCAGATGCTCCCATCTGTTAGCATCTTATCAGTTACTCCCCGCGACAATAACCGGCCCCAAAATATACCGATCCCCATTCAAATTACCGTGCGTGTCAGAAATGTGCAACCGACGGCCGCCGACCATCTCATACAATCCCACTTCAATAAAATAGACGCCGGGGGGTAAGTCTTCAGGAATTGTCAGCCGGTAAGGGTCCAGCATTTGTTGGCCGGGCAGCCATTTGGGTATCCATAAGTGGGTTGGGGTAGCCCCGCCCAACGGTGTGTAATCTAAAGCGACGTGAGGCACATTAGCGCCATCAATGAGATGGACGAAGATGGTATAGCTTTCCTCGGCCGCAGCCAAGCTCTCCCATTCCAATATTAGGTTGATAATTTCGCCGGGTTGGGCAGTGAGTGGGTTTTCGGTAGGCCAGGGGGCAGCACGGCCGTTAGCCTTTGCCCCTACCAACCCTACTCGCTGCCGAAAGTTTGCTAATAAATGATCTGTTTCCGGGGGGGTGTCTTGGGCGCTCACTTGCAGGGTTCCCACCTGTAGATCAAGGGGCAGTATCTCATCCTGGCTTAGATTTTTCAGGTTAACTGTGACGGGATACGCTCCGGTCGCTAAATTGTACGGCAGGGCAAAATCGAAACGTTCGGCAATCACTTCATCAGGCCACCAGTTGGGGGTGGTAAGATGGCTGTCGGTGGTGAATTCGTATACTAGAGCCTTTTCGCCTGTGCCGACTGTTAATACGGGTACGTAAAAATCAGTCGTACCTTCTGGAGTGGACATAGCCAGGGTGAGGGGGACAAAATCGCCGGCAGTGACGGCCGTTTGCGGCAGTTCATAACCCACAATTCTAATATTGCCGGCGGTGGTGGTTACGGCCGTGACCCCTGGTGGCAGCGTCTCATCACCCGGTTCTACCACCTGGTAAAATGGCCCGACAGGCCGCAGCCGAAACTCAGTTCCAGCAATGGCCTGGGGGCGGAATTGGCTCAGGTAAACGGGGCCGCCGGGCAGAAAGTTAAAGATACCTTCCAGCCAGGGGTTCGCTCCCCCGGTGGAGATGAATTCGGGGTGGATGTTGTTGGGGTTGGGCCAACGGCCGTCTACAAACTGGGCGTACCACAGCGGCGTCATATGCTCCCAATCATTCAGCAACACAGCGCCTTCATTTTGCCCTTCAAACCAGTTAAAAACAGCCTCCGTATAATCTTGCCCTTCACGATAATGACGCAAAGAAATAAGCGGCGCATTTTGACTAAACTGG
>JAAEOP010000618.1 GCA_024223125.1 Chloroflexota bacterium | reverse complement strand
TACTGCCCCACCGGCGCCATCACCTTCGGCCCACTAGATGAACCAACCCGGGACAAAATGACAGAAGAGATTATTCAGTTCTTACCGATTCGTATTGATCGAGAGTGACTTAGGGAGCGCTCGTTTTTAACTTGGCAAGATTGGTTCACTCTTTCGAGAGTGAACCAATCTGGAAACTCAAAAGTTATTTGCGGGCAAGCCCTTAGGGTTCGTTCGTAAACAAGTTTGTAGTAACGACTTTAGCCGTCCAGACTGCTAAAGCGGTTACTACAAACCAAAACTAAAAAGTTATTAACGGGTGAACCCTCAAGACGATTTAGGTTGTTATGAAGTACGATTTTGACAAAATTCACAAACGTACAGGAACCAATTCCATAAAATGGGATTTTGTAAGCAGAAATGGCGCTCTTCAGACACGTAAGCTAGGCGTAGACCCACTCGCTTCAAATGAACTGTTGCCAATGTGGGTTGCCGACATGGATTTTCTAACGGCACAACCTATCATTGATGCCCTAACCAAGCGTGCCAGTCAGGGTATTTTTGGCTACACAAGACCAACCCAGAGTTATTATGATGCAATCATCAACTGGATGGAACAACGAACTGGTTGGCAAGCGCAGCCTGAATGGATATTGACAACGCCGGGCGTTATGCCGGCAATCAATATGGCGATTCAGACTTTTTCGGAACCGGGCGATCATATTATTGTTCAGACACCTGTCTTTAACCCCTTTTTTCGAGCAGTTGAAGGCAATAGGAGGATTGTTGCTAATAACAGGTTGCTTTTTGAGGATGGCTGCACTGAGCAAAGTCAAAGCGGCCGTTACACAATAGATTTTGATGATCTGGAAACCAAGTCCGCCAATCCTCGCGCGAAGATGATCATTTTTTGTAGCCCACACAATCCAGTTGGTCGTGTGTGGAGTCAGGATGAGCTGCAGAGGTTGGGTGCAATTTGTCAGAAAAATGACATAATAATTGTGAGCGATGAGATTCACGGTAATTTAGTTTACTCGTGGGCAAACTTCATACCTTTTGGAAAAGTCAACGAATCATTTAATGATCGGCTTATTCTGTGTAATGCACCAAGCAAAACTTTCAATCTGCCTGGGCTACAAACTGCCAATGTGTTCATTCCAAACAGAGCTTTGCGGGATCAGTTCCTGGCGACTCTAGGTAACATGGACTTTCTCTTTGGGTTTAGCGCCTTTGGTACGCTTGCACTGCAAACGGCATACGATCAAGGGGCAGAGTGGCTGGAACAGGTGATGGCTTATATTGAGGCGAACTTTGGCTATCTGAAAGAATATTTAGCTAAATATTTACCTCAACTCCAAATCGTACAACCCGAAGCCCTCTATCTAATCTGGATTGATTGTCGCGCTTTAGGCTTGAATTCTAATGAACTCCACCGTTTATTTTTTGAAGATGCGAATATTTATTTGGAAAACGGCCGTACCTATGGTGAAGATGGTGAAGGATTCATGCGCATGAACATTGCCTGCCCGCGTACAATACTTGCAGAAGCCTTGAATCGTATACAACATGTCTTAAATTCAGCAGGGATAATATGACAAATTTCACCCACCCGTATCGAGCGACATTGAGTCGTTAGTACAAGCTGCTGGCAATTATTTCTAAGAGAGCAAAAGCTATGCCCAATGTAGCGGAGCAAAAAACAATCTCAACTGTCTGCGGTATTTGTGATGCTGGGTGTGGCGTCAATGTCCATCTTGTTGATGGCAAAATCAAGCGCCTGACCCCTCTCAAAAATCATCCGCTCGGCATCGTCTGTCCCCGTGGTACACGCGCTGCTGAAATCGTCTACTCTGAGGATCGTCTGCTGTATCCTCAACGACGAATTGGCGCCCGTGGTGAAGGGCGCTTCGAGTGCATCAGTTGGGATCAAGCTTATGAATATTGGGTCGAAAAGCTCCATGAAATCAAAGCGCAGTTTGGACCCGAAGCAGTTTGCATCTACACGGGTCGCGGTAATTTTGAATTTGGCGTCCAGGAAACCTTTCCGCCAGCAAATACCAGCGAATCCTCCGCCAGTTCAATCCTCTTTCCCTTTGGTTCACCCAATAGTACCGGGGTGGGGGCTTTATGCTTCGTTGCTTATGGCATGATTGCGCCCCAAGCCTGTTTGGGCCAGCATTACCGGCATCTCAGCGACGACCTCGATAATGCGGATCTGATCCTGGTCTGGGGCGCCAACCCGGCAACCGACTCTCCCCCAGCCGGATTGAAACGCATCAAAAAAGCAGTCAGACGCGATGTACGGGTCATTACCATCGACCATCGCCGCAACGAAACAGCCAGGGCGGCCCGTGCTGAGTGGATCGGCATTCGCCCTGGCAGTGATGGCGCATTGGCGCTCGGCATCATGCATGTCATGATTCGTGAACGCCTTTACGACCATGATTTCGTCAAGACGTGGACACATGGCTTTGAAGATTTGTCCCGCTATGTCGAGACCTTCAACCCCGCGCGTGTGGCTGCCATCACCGGCGTTCCCGCAGAATCCATTATCGATCTCGCCCAGGCCATCGGGGCTGCCAAAGGTTGCTCAATCCTGATGTATACGGGTCTCGAATACAGCAATAGCGGCGTCCAATCAATCCGGGCTGTTCTTTCAATTCAGGCTTTGGGCGGCCATATCGACGTTCCTGGTGGAAAGCTCTTCAAAATGCCAAATCGGATTCAGCATAACCGCACCACGACTGAACCGCCACTAAATGGTAGACGGCCGTTTGGCAGCGATCGCTACCCCCTCTATACCGAATTACGCAACGAAGCCCATGCGGTTGAGCTGCCAAAAGCGGTACTCGAAAACGATCCTTACCCTGTGCGGGGTCTAGTTGTCAGCGGGGCCTCGCTCATTACTGCCTGGCCAAACCCCAATCTCTGGCGAGAAACGCTGGTTGCCCTCGATTTGCTGGTTGTCGTCAACCGTTTTCCGACGGCCGACGCTCAATTTGCTGATCTACTGCTGCCAGCGGCAACTCCCTTTGAAAGCAGTTCCTATCAATTTCATGATGGCTGGGCGCAGTTGCGCTCACAGGTTATTGAACCACTCGGCGAATCTCGCTCCGACTACCGGATATTTACGGAGTTGGCCGACCGGCTTGGGTATGGAGATAGATGGCCTGGAAATGATGAGGAGAAAATCAGGCGGGGACTTGAAGGAACGGCCGTTACTCTGGAGCAATTGCAAGCCAATCCGGCTGGTGTACTGTTGCCAATGCCCCCCATGCGTTACCGCAAGTATGAGACGGGTGTTTTGCGCGAAGACGGTCAGCCCGGCTTTGCCACCCCGACCGGCAAATTCGAGTTTACCTCCGAATGGTTTCGGGATAATGGGTATGAACCGCTGCCACTGTATACTGAGCCTGAAGAAGGGCCACTGGCAGCAACCGAACTGGCACATACCTACCCACTCGTCTTCAATTCAGGGGCACGAATGCAGTCCACCTTTCGATCGCAGCATCTCAACATTGACGGCCTGAAAAAATTGCAGCCCAAGCCCCTGGTCTGGCTCCATCCCCACGATGCAAGGGTGCGGGGCATCAAAAATGGAGACGAGGTGATGGTTAAATCGCCACGAGGTCAGGTTTGCTTTTGGGCGCACGTCACCGAGGATATTGTACCGGGCGTAATCGAGGCCAATATGGGTGGTGGTGGCCCACTCGGCTCAGAGGAATGGCAAATGGCTAATGTAAACACCCTGACGGATTTCAATAATCGTGACCCTATTTCAGGCTTTCCAGTCTACAAAGCCTTGCTGTGTGATGTTTCACGAGTGGAAACAACATCTAGACAGGTATAATATGACAAACTACTTTGGTTATACAGGCAAAATATTACGGGTGAATTTACGCAGTGGGAAATCGAGTACAGAGCCGTTAGACCTCGGTATGGCCAAAGGCTTTATTGGTGGGCGCGGACTGGCTTCCCGCTTGCTTTATGGTGAAGTCAACCCCGCCATTAACCCGCTTTCGCCTGAAAACAAGCTCATTTTTGGTACTGGGCCACTGACCGGAACCGGCGCGCCCACCTCGTCCCGCTATGTGGTCGCCTGTAAAGGGCCGCTAACCGGCACGATTGCCTGTTCCAATGCGGGCGGCTTTTTTGGCCCGGAGCTAAAGTTTGCCGGGTATGATGTTCTGATTGTGGAAGAGAAAGCCGAAGAGCCAGTTTACATCTGGATTGATGATAACAATGTGGAAATCCGACCCGCCGCGCACCTGTGGGGCCAAATCGTGCCGGATACAGAGGAACAATTACTCACAGAAACACATGAATCCGCCAAGATTGCCTCCATCGGCCCTGGTGGAGAAAACCTTTCTTTGATGGCTGGCATTGTCAATGATACTGGTCGGATAGCGGCTCGTTCTGGCGTGGGGGCGGTGATGGGGAGCAAAAATCTAAAAGCGGTGGTGGTGCATGGAACCCAAAATATCCGCCTCCATGATTCTGACGCATTTTGGCAAGCAATTTTGGGTGTTAATCAAAAAGTGGTCAACGATCCCGTCTCTTTTGGCAGCTATCGCGCTTATGGCACGGCGAATATCGCTAATCTGATGAACGAAATGGGCGCTTACCCCACGCGCAACTTTCAGGAAGAGGTGTTTGAAGGAACATTGGAAACGAGTGGCGAAACGTTGAAGGAAACGATGACGCGCAACAATCGGGCTTGTTTTGCCTGCCCCATTAGCTGTACCCGCGTCACTGAAATTACCAAAGGGCCGTATGCTGGCAGTAAGGGTGAAGGGCCGGAGTATGAAACGTTGTGGGGTTTTACGGCTAACTGTGGTATTTCTGATTTGGCTGCGGCCGTTAAAGCCAACTACCTCTGTAAGCAATATGGTCTGGATACGATTTCTATGTCGGGGACGATAGCGGCCGCATTCGAGATGTATGAGCGTGACTATTTAACAGAAGATGACGTGGGCTTTCCTATTGGCTTTGGCATGGCTGCGGAGATGGTGCGCCTGGTAGAAATGACCTGCCGAAATGAAGGCTTTGGGGCCGAACTGGCGCAGGGGTCTTACCGGCTGACCCAAAAATATGGCTGCTCGGAACTGTTTATGGGCGTCAAAAAGCAAGAATTTGCCGGATACAGTCCACGTGTATTCCAGGGGATGTCCCTCAATTACGCCACTTCCAATCGGGGCGCTTGCCACACTCGTGGGAATACGGTAGCCTCAGAGCTATACGGTATTCCCCGCTACATGCCGCCAGAGGCATTGGAACATAAAGAGGAATTAGTGCGCCGCCCTTTGCAAAACTCCATCAGCTTTGTGGATTCGACCGGTGTCTGTATCTTTGTCAAGTTTTCCATTACGCATCGAGAGATTGTGGAGATGTTAACGGCCGCAACCGGCATCACCCACACTTTTGAAAGCTCACTCATTCATGGCGACCGCATCTGGAATTTGGAGCGGCTGTTTAATCTATATGCCGGGTTTACGGCCGCTGACGATAAACTGCCCAAACGGATGACAGAACCGGTGCCGGCTGGCCCCTGGAAAGGGAGTCGCGCTAGACTGCACGAGAATATTCAAACCTATTACGCTCTACGGGGTTGGGATGAAAACGGCCGTCCCACACCAGAAAAGCTGGCCGAATTAGGCTTGTCAGAATTGGCCCGTTTATGGGATGACGATGTCGTTGATTAACGTGGAGGTCAAACTTTTTGGCGGCTTGCAGCGTCTATACCCAGACATACCCTTGGGGCAGGCGCAACATTTTCAGGTAGAAAAGGGCACAACCATTGCCCAACTCCTCACCGAACAATTACAACTCCCGCCCCAAAACATCGCCATCACGCTTATTAACGGCCGACGGTACGAATTGACACATATCTTGCGCGACAACGAAAGTTTATCCTTATTTCCACCTATTGCCGGTGGAGACTAAACGCCTGACGGAAGGTGATATGAAACTAATCTTCTGGTGGATGCCAACCAGCTTCAACCCAATGAAGACGAGCTTCTACAATCGTGCTGTCATTCATATTCAGCGCAAGTACGGTGGCGCGACCTACAGGTGTCAAACCAATGATCAACGTGCCCTCTTCGCTCCATGTGAAATGAAATGGCCAGCTTTGTTTACGAGGATTAAACAAGGGTGCAAGTTGTTGACTCACGGGATCAATTGCCTGAACACGAGTATGCTTATGTTCGTTGCATCGCCGACACACCATCTACAAATTATCACGAATGGTAAGCCCCCCACGGGACTCTGGAATGATGTGATCTGGGACGAGCTTAATGCCAGTGTAAAGCTGTGGTGTCAAACAATAGCCACAACGATGGCGAGAATCCCTAACAACTTCTTTGCGAAGTGCAACTGGTACATAGGATTTACTCATATGATGTTACATCATAAGGATCGGGGATCTGGTGTCCTCTATTGTGAAGCAAGAGGTAGGCATAAGATTTACGCAGCATTAGCTGGTCGGTCTCATCACGTAAAATATCTAACTGCTCTTGCTCAGAAGCAGTCAGTTGCCGGTGCAACCTGGCATGAAGCAAGAAATCGTAAAGATCTTCCCGCTGCTCGGAAATTTCAGCCTCAGCAATACGCCACAGCATCTGGTCACTCATCGTCTGTAGTTGCTCAAGGTCGGCGCGCCAGCGTTCAGGAATGTTGCCAACGGGTGGTGGCAATGTGCGTTCCAACATTTGCTCGGCGAACTCGTCGACTGTTTTGCGATCTGCCTGTGCTTGGCGATTCAACCGCTGATATAACCTGTCTGAAACGTGAATTGTTTGTGTATAAGTAGCCATGCGGAACATTATAGCGTAGAAATAGGAATTGTTCATCGAAGGAGGTAGCATAGTATAAGATAAAACAACCCATACGTTAGATATGAAAATGGAAACTCAAGCCGAATCAAATTAAGAGGTAACTATAATTGGAGGAGAAAATGCTCGCTAAGAAAAGTACAAATATCCAAGTTTGGATGGCGTTACTGTCAATCGTTTTTTTGTTAGGTCTCAGCGCATGTAACGGCGCTGACGACGATGTTGAATCCCCAGCCCCTACAGAAGAAGCAGCCCCGGCAGAAGATAGCAGTACAACTGAAGATAGCAGCACGGCCGCAGAGGACAGCAGCGCGACCGCCGAGCCGTCTGAATTCGATCTGGACGCCATCCTTGCCAATGCCGATGGAGATTGCCAGGAACCCACAGGCGACCCATTGGTCATCGGCTACGTGGCTGACTTTTCAGAATTGGGCGGTTTTGCAGACGTGCCCGGCAGCGAAGCGGCCGATTACATGGTCGAACTCATCAACTGCGCCGGCGGGCTCAATGGAACACCCATCGAATATACAGTCTATCCGGCCGACGCCCTCGACTTGGATTTGACCCTGCGCGCCGCTCAAGACGCCGTGGACGCTGGTTCACACGCCGTACTTGGCCCCCCATTTTCAGATGTGGGTTTACCCCTGCTCAATGTGTTAGGCGGCACAATCCCGGCCATTCATGTAGCTTCAACCGAAGCCATTCTAGCTGACCCCACTCTCTTATCCTTCCTGATGACCTTTGACGACGAGACGCAGGGGAATACGGCCGGTGAATGGGCTTTTGATAATGGGTACACAACGGCCGTTACCCTATCATCTAGCGACGCCCCTTATTTTGAAGCCAATCCACAAGCATTTACGGCCGCCTTTACTGCCAACGGCGGCGAGGTGTTATCAGATTACAGCTTTGGTATCGGTGATGATGATTACTCCAGCCAGGTCAATGAGATCGCTGCTTTGGATCCGGCGCCGGAAATACTTTATACAGCCAACATTATGCCCTTCATCGAGGTGATGATTGGGCAGCTTCGTGCGGCCGGTCTTGAAGATTTGGTCATCATGGGGCCAGATGGTTTCGACGCTACCCGCATCATTGACGGCGGTGAAACAACTGATGGCGCCATCTACACCACCCACGCCTTCCCCAGCGAAGGATCGCGTATGGCTACATTCCTGGCCGCTTATGAAGCAGACCGGGGCGAAGCCCTCGAATCTATCGCCTTTGGCCCACTAGCAGCCGACGCCATTCTCACCATTGCCCAGGCTTACCTCGCTTCTGGCGAACTTGACTCTCAGGCAATCGGCGAAGCTATCCTGAATACAGGTTCCTTCGATCTGATCTCGGTGGACAGTATCAGTTATGAGGGGGCTGGCTTACCGGTCAAAGAAGTTTACATTCTGCAAAACCTGGATGGCGAACCCACCATGATTGACCAGCGTATTCCTGGAGATTACTCTGAATAATGTTGGAGCTAACAGACATTACAACCAAGTACGGCGAGCTTGCGGCCGTGCGTGATGTCTCTCTAACCGTTGGGGTCGGCGAACTTGTTTGTCTCGTCGGCTCCAACGGAGCTGGAAAGACGACTACCCTGAATACAATCATTGGCCTCCTGCGACCGGCTTCCGGTTCCGTGAAATTTGACGGCCAGGAAATCAGTGACAAAGAGCCAGATGAACTGCTGAAAATGGGCATCTCATTGGTTCCCGAACACCGGCGCATCTTTGCTGATTTAACCGTCACTGAAAATCTGCTTGTTGCCGGAAGTACATTGTCGTCAAAACAACGTAAAATACGAGTTGAAGAAGTGATTGATCTCTTTCCGGTACTGGCTGAAAAAAGCTCCACGTCGGCCGGATATTTATCCGGCGGCGAAGCGCAGCAGTTAGCTATTGGCCGCGGAATCATGACCAACCCCCGTCTGTTGTTGATGGACGAACCTTCCCTGGGATTGGCGCCCCTGCTGGTGGACTTCGTATTTGACCTCATCGGTCAACTACGTTCACGGGATCGGGCGATTATGATTGTGGAGCAAAATGCGCGGCGCGCGCTTCAAATTGCAGATCGCGCCTATATTCTACGCAGTGGCGCCATTGTCGCTCAGGGGGACGGCGACGAATTACTCCATCAATCTGACCTGTTCGCCAGTTATCTTGGGAGCGAGTAAGAAGCATGAATGAATTATTCTCACCAGAATTAATCCAGATGATTGTTGACGGTCTCGGCCGTGGCAGCGGGTATGCTTTGCTGGCGTTGGGATTGGCGATTATTTTTGGCGTCATGCACCTTCTAAATTTCGCGCATGGTGAACTCATCACCATCTCCGCTTACGTAGCCTACTTTCTTTCGCAAACGGAGCATCCGTTTTGGTCAAATTGGTGGGTGTTGGCGGCCGCTATCATTATTACTTCAGTCGTTTTTGCGGTGGCTACAGATTTTGTCGCTTTTCGCCGTGTTCGCGGCAGCAGCGACTTCACCATGCTGCTCACCTCATTTGGCCTTGTGATTTTAGTGCGGGCGGCCTTCAGTCATTGGGTAGAGCTAAAACCGCGCAACTTTGATAAAGCCGGCTGGATATTTGATACCATCGAGATTGCCGGTATTCGCATTGAACTCTATGACCTGGCGGTGATTTCCATTACAGTCATTACCTTGATCGCTCTGACGATCATTCTTCAGCGAACGATGTTTGGGTTATCCTTGCGCGCCGCATCGGAGGATTTTGACGCCGCCCGGCTCATGGGGATCAATTCTGATCGCGTCATCCGCAATGCGTTTGCCCTCTCTGGCCTTTTGGCCGGTATTGGGGGAGTCATGTTGTTGTTGCGAAGGGGACAGGCCGAACCGGGAATGGGTATTGAAATTCTCCTTATCCCCCTGCTGGCAACGGTGATTGGGGGCTTGGGCAGCCTGAAAGGAGCGGTAATTGGTGGGCTTCTCCTGGGATTGCTTGAGGTCATGTTCCGTGGTCTCATATTGCCCGATGCGTTTAGCCATTTCACCGACTTGGTGATCTTTATCCTCATTGCTGTGCTTTTTGTGGTACGGCCGCAAGGTCTCATCACAGTTCACCGGGCGGAGCGGGTTTGATGACGACACGCACACTACAGAAAGAACAAACGATTGTAAGCAGTGAACCAAAGTGGTTTCGTTACGGCCGTGCCGCTTTGGGCGGGCTTATTCTCTCGCTGCTTCTCATTGGGGCCGGCTTACTTTACACATCCGGGGAAGGCGCATCCAGCCGCGACCTGCTGGTGAACCAACTTTTCATCAGCGCCATTATGGTTATTGGCCTACAAATTTTTATTGGCAACACCGGCATCATGTCCTTTGGTCACATGGCCTTTGCCACCATCGCCGGTTACATCGTCGCTATTTTGCTTATGCCGGCAGCGCGGAAGATGCAGCAAATACCTGATGCGCCTTTTGGTTTGGTTGATATCAATTACCCGCCTTTGGTCGCCACCTTAATCGCCGTTGCCATTGTTGGTTTATTTAGTCTGGCGCTTAGTCTAGCGCTCACAAGGTCGGGGCAAGGAGCTTTTGCTGCCACCATTATTACATTGGCGCTGTTAGAAATTATCCACGAAGCGTCCTTAAATTGGATTGAACTGACGGACGGCGGCACCGGACTTGGTTTTATCCCCAGATTGGAAAATCGAACCCCCATCTTTCTGGTTCTTATGGGCAGTATCATTGTGGCTCGCATATTTGGCGAAATGAATACCGGCCGTTGGGCTAAAGCGGCTCGTGAAGATGATGTGGCTGCCAACCTGCTTGGTCTGGACGCCAAACTACCGCGAATCGCCGCTCTCGTATTGAGCGTTATCATTGTCACATTGGCCGCCTCGCTAAAAGTACAGGACGTAGGCTCCATGACCCCGCGCTTGATGTTTTTTGACCTGACACTTCTTACGCTGGCGATGTTGATTGTGGGTGGCAAACATTCTGTCACCGGCGCTCTTTTGGGCGTCGTTCTCATTATGGCTGGTAATGAGATCAGTCGTGTAACCGGCTCAGATTGGAGAGAACTGCCCGGCATGGGCTGGTTGTTTCGGCCGACGCTGCCGCAACTGTTTCTGGGGATTGTCATGCTAGGCACAATGCTGCTGCGGCCAAACGGTATCATCAAGGATTGGGAGATCGATCATATCTTCCGACATCTTTGGCGGCGTAAAGAACAAAAACCGACCGCGGGCCTTGTTGATTCACAGCAAGCTAAACGCAAAGTCCACACCCTCAAAGTCAATGATCTGGTTGTTGATTTTGGCGGATTTCGCGCCCTTAGCGGCGTTTCCATAGAGGTGCGGTCGAATGAAATTGTGGGCTTGATTGGCCCTAATGGGGCCGGTAAGACAACGCTTCTCAACGCGATTACGGGTTTTGTCCACACGACAGAGGGAGATGTGACGCTGGATGATGAGGTGCTGACAGGCAGAAAACCGCACCAGATTGCCAAATCTGGTATTGCCCGCACCTTCCAAAATCTGCGACTGTTTCAGAATTTGTCTGTACGGGAAAATATCGCTGTGTCCGCTATTTCAACCAACCGGGCGGGCAACAGTGTTGACCCGAATGTCAATACGAACCAACTACTCGTTTCTGCAAATTTATGGGAACAGCGCTACTCTCGCGCCAGCGACCTGGATTATGGCAATCAGCGACGACTTGAACTGGCACGCGCGGCCGCCCGAACGCCATATTTCCTGCTGTTAGACGAACCAACTTCGGGAATGAACGATGATGAGTCAGCGCTGATGGTGGATCATATTCGCAAAACGGCCGCTTCTATTCAGGCTGGCGTCGTCGTCATCGATCATGATCTACATTTCATCACCCAAATTTGCGATCGGGTCTACGTGCTTGATTATGGTACGCTTCTGGCGAGTGGAACCCCGGTCGAAATTCGTGAAAACGAAGCGGTTCGAATAGCTTATCTTGGCAGCCAATCTTAGCAAAAAGTTGTAATTTCTGTAATAGTCATAGGGCGATTGCATACTCGCTCTTTTTACGAAAAAAACAGAAACCAAAGGTAGATATTCTCAGAATTCATTTTTTGAATACCGTGTTTAAGTCCGGCCATTATAGATAATTGTGTTCATCGGGGCCGTGCTTACGTGTTCGCACCTGAAACACGGCCGTGTTATAATCCAGCCACACTTTTCAATAATTAAAAAGGCGAACCAAAAGCGTTCGCCTTTTCTTTTGCAAAATAAATCCCACAACAAAAGGAGACATTTAGGTGAATCTGCACGAATATCAAGCTAAACGATTATTTGCAGAACACGGCGTCCCCATTCCCGATGGCAAAGTTGCTTCGTCGCCCACCGAAGCGCGTGAAATTGCCCGGGAATTAGGCGGTCGTGTGGTCATCAAAGCACAAGTTCATACCGGCGGCCGGGGTAAAGCTGGCGGCGTCAAGCTGGCTAATGACCCGGACACGGCCGAAGAATATGCTGGACAAATTTTGGGCCTGGATATTAAAGGATACAAGGTGCATCGCGTTCTGGTGGATGAACAGGCGCCTGGCATAGATGAGGAAATCTATCTAGCAATTTTGATTGACCGGGCAGCGCGACGGCCGATGATTATGGCTTCGGCCGCTGGCGGTATGGACATTGAACAGGTCGCCGACGAGACGCCCGAAAAAATCTTGACCGTCCACATTGATCCCACATTGGGCGTGCGCGGTTATCAGGCCACTTATCTGGCCTCGGCTATAGATTTGCCCCGCGCATTATGGCGCGACTTTTATAAAATACTTAGCTCCCTCTATGCTTGCTTCAAAGTCAATGACGCCTCTTTGACGGAGATTAACCCGCTCGTAATCACCGGTGAAGGTAAATTGTTGGCCGTAGATGGCAAGATGTCCATTGATGACAATTCGCTGTACCGTCAAATCAAAATAGCAGAAATGCGTGATATTACTGAAGAGCCGGAATCGGAACGGGAAGCCCGCTTGAGCGGTATCAACTTCATTCAGCTTGATGGCAACATTGGCTGCATGGTCAATGGCGCCGGTCTGGCGATGACGACGATGGATGTAATTAAACTGTTTGGTGGCGACCCGGCTAACTTTTTAGATATTGGCGGTGGGGCCAAAGCGGAACAGGTGACTACAGCGCTGTGTCTGATTTTATCGGACCCGAAGGTGGAAGCGGTGCTGATTAATATTTTTGGCGGCATCACTCGCGGCGACGAGGTTGCCAAAGGTATTTTGGAAGCGTTGAATCAGATTGATACAGATATTCCTATGATTGTGCGGCTGGCGGGAACCAACGCTAAAGAGGGAATGGAGATTTTATCTGAGGCGGAAATGGAAACAGCGGCTACTTTATCGGAAGCGGCCCAGAAAGCGGTCACGGCCGTAGCAGGAGATACATCCTCATGAGCATTCTAGTAAACAAAGATACCCGCTTACTGGTGCAAGGCATTACCGGCCGTGAAGGCGGGTTCCATACCCAACAAATGATTGCTTATGGTACAAATGTGGTTGGTGGCGTGACCCCAGGCAAAGGGGGGCAATGGTTTGAAGCCGACGAGAAGCGTGTGCCTGTATTTGACACTATGAAGGATGCCGTTGCCGCGACTGGGGCCAATGCCAGCATCATTTTTGTCCCGGCTCGTTTTGCAGTAGACGCTATTTATGAAGCGATCGATGCCGGCGTCGGTTTAATCGTTTGTCTGACTGAACATATTCCGGTGTTGGATATGATTGCCGCTCGCGCCTATCTGGATACAAAAAATGTGACCTTGCTTGGCCCTAATTGCCCCGGCTTGCTAACGCCAGGGCAGGCAAAAGTCGGCATTATCCCTGGCTCAATAGCCATGCCCGGCAATGTTGGCGTCGTTTCCAAAAGCGGTACGCTGACCTATGAGGTGGTAGATGCTTTAACCCGGCGCGGTATTGGTCAAACCACCTGTGTTGGTATTGGCGGCGACCCCATCAGCGGTTTGAGTTTTATTGATGCCCTGGAACTATTTGAAGATGATCCGGAAACGGAACAGGTGATCTTGATTGGGGAAATTGGCGGCAATGCGGAAGAACAGGCGGCGGCTTACATCTCCCAGAATATGACCAAACGGGTAACAGCCTTTATTGCCGGACGCACAGCCCCGCCAGGACGGGTGATGGGCCATGCCGGGGCAATTGTGGAAGGTAAATCGGGCACGGCCGAAGGCAAGATTGAAGCGTTACGCGCCGCCGGTGTCACCGTGGCCGATCATCCGGATCAAATTGTGGATTTGATCGCCTAACAGTGTACAGTGTACGGTGTGCAGTTTTCAGCGTTTTCACGAGTAGACTTAACTGAACACGGAAAACTGAAAAACGTGGAACGTGATAAAACTGTCACGTTTCACGTTTTTTATGTTTGGAGAAACTGTGCAGACATCCGATTTCTTTAAGAAATTGGATGTCTGGAAGGTATCGGACGCTAACTTAAGAGAGTGAATGGATCAGATAAAACAGCTTGTACGTCGAGTTGATCCCGGCTTTTTATTGATATTTGTGATTGGGCTTATTGCGGTGTGGCCGTTTATTAGTCGTGCCAGTTTGCCGGTAGAGACGGATGCAGAACTGCATGTTTTTCGTTTGCATGAGCTGGGGCTGCTCATTCGGGGCGGAGAAATTTTCCCCCGCTGGGCGCCTAATTTTTATCATGGGTATGGGTATCCTATCTTCAATTATTATGCGCCGCTCTCATATTATGTGGGGCTGTTGTTTGAACTGCTGCCTTGGTTTGATGCGGTAGCGGCCGTGAAAGCGGTTTTTGTCATTGGTCTGCTGGCCGGTGGGTTGGGGATGTATGGTTTTGTGCGGGACAATTGGGGACGGACGGCGGGGTATGTGGCTGCGACCGTCTTTCTTTATGCACCCTATGTGCAATATATTGATCCTCATGCACGGGGTGTGTTGGCCGAATCATTAAGTTTGGGTGTGTTCCCGCTGGCGTTGTGGGCCTTAGATAGACTGCGTAAGGGGGGCGGGGCGTTGGTGTGGGTGTCGGCCGTGGCGCTGACAGCGGCCGTCATACTCTCCCACAATTTAATGGCGCTGCTCTTCTTTGGCATGTTAACGGGTTGGGCCATGTGGCAACTGATCATTAGCAAATGGCGGCCGTCTAGCCTGTATCCCAGAGGGCGACTGTTATTATTGTTTGTGGCTTTAGGGATGGGATTGGGGGCGGCCGCCTTTTTCTGGTTGCCAGTCTATTTGGAGCGGGAAGCTGTTAATTTAACGACCCTGATAGGCCAGGGAGATAATTATGATTTCCATACCCATTTTCTTACCTTAAGGGAGATGTTGGCTTTTTCTAAATGGCTGGATTGGGGAGCGACTGAGCCGTTATTCCGCTTTAATCTGGGAGTGGCGCAGTGGGTTTTGGGTGGCCTGGGTGTACTCATGCTGTTAGCGCGACGGGTGAAAGCGGCTGCCCATCTGGTTTATTTTGCTTTGGCTTTGCTGCTGTTGGTTTTAATGATGCTGCCCGTATCAACTCCCATTTGGGAAGTGTTGCCTTTCTTGCCCTTTTTTCAATTTCCGTGGCGGTTGTTGGGGCCGGCGGCCGTCATGTTGGCCGTGTTAGCTGGAGCAGGCGTCTCTGGCTTATTGGATATGCGTCTGCGCGGACAAACGATGCCGGGATGGGTCACGGCCGTGTTCGTTATCATTCCCATTCTCCTTAGTTTTCCCATGAGCCAACCCGCGCCCTGGGGCGATTTTGGCGAAGTCAATACGCTGCGGATGTCTCTGATTGAAAATACAGGGCGTTGGTTAGGCACAACGTCAACCTCGGATTATATTCCGGCGACGGTGGATGTGTTGCCTGCCCGCAAGGGAAGTGTGGTGGCTCCGGTGGCAGATGGAAAACCTATGGATCGGGTCAATTATGCCAACTTGCCGGAGGGAGCCATCATCGAGACGGAAGTGGTTCGGCCGCTGCTCACCCGCTACATTCTGGACACTCCCCGCGATACCCGATTACGTTTGTTCTTATTTGATTTTCCCGGCTGGACAGCCCGGATTGATGGGGAAATGGTAGAAACTGAGTTGGGGCGTCCAGAGGGGTTCCTGGTGATTCCTGTACCCGCCGGTAAGCATCTGATTGAGGTGGAATTTGGCAGGTCGCCGGCGCGGACAATGGCGGGATGGATCACGGCCGTCTCCCTTTTCCTCACCCTCATCATAGCTGTATTATTGAGAAAGGGACGCTGGCAGTTGGTGGACAACAGTTTGCTGCCGCCCCGTTTCCCGTCTCCGTTTTTGCGTGTAGATTGGATTGTGTTAGGCAGTGTGTTGGTGGTCACGGCCGTGTTCATCTTCATTCTGGAACCAACCAGTGTCCTCCATAACAACTCCACCGGCTTCATAGCTGAACCAGCGCAGACAGATGTGTTTGCTGATTTTGGCGAGCAAATTGGGTTGATTGGATATAGTGTACCCCGGCAAATGGCCGTGCCCGGCGACATTATTCCGGTAGAATTGTATTGGAAAGCCCAAAACGAAATGGACATTAATTTTCAAGCCTTCTTGCATCTTTTGCAGCCCGATGGTGTTTTAGTGACCCAATCCCACAAACTAAATCCGGGCGATTTCCCAACCAAACGGTGGCTGCTGGACAAATATGTGCGGGATGTGCATTATTTAGGTTTACCGGTCGATTTGCCCCCTGGCGAGTATATTGTCTCCACCGGTTTATGGGTACAATCTGAGGGCTGGCGACTGCCTTTATTGGCAAATGGTACTCAGGTAGGAGACAGCTTTGAACTGTTCCGCCTGATTGTGGAAGAACCATAACGATGCGTGTCATTAGCGGTAAAGCCAAAGGATGTAAGCTCAAAAAAGTTCCCGGCGACACAACCCGGCCAATTATGGATCGGGTCAAAGAAAACCTGTTCAACATTCTGAACGATGTGTCTGGCGAACGATGGCTGGATTTATTTGGCGGTACGGGGCAGGTGGGTATTGAAGCTCTCAGCCGGGGAGCGGCCGAAGTTGTTTTTGTGGATAAATCGCGCGTGGCCGTGCGTACTATGCACGCAAACTTACGCGCCACCGGTTTAAGCGGCGGCACGGAACTGGTAACGGTCGATGCGTTTGCCTATTTGAACCGGCCTGTCTCTAAACGATTCAATCTGATTTATGTGGCTCCTCCCCAATATTTGGGTATTTGGGTAAAAGTGATGGGGGTATTGGGGGAACGGCCGTCAACCTATCTAACAGAAAACGGCATTGTTGTGGTGCAAATTGATCCCAAAGAATATGAGGAATTGACGCTTGCCGGATTGAAACTAGATGACAGTCGCATTTACGGCAACACCCAGCTTTGCTTTTACGAGCAGAGATAATAGACATCAGCTACTTCGCGTATGCATTTAACGGCTACGATCTTAACATACTTGCTTTCCGCTCTCACGAAAGGGATTGCGTGATTATCTCGCATTGCTTCTTCTTGTTCTTTTTCATTTTTTAGCTGTAACAACTCCTGGTTATAGTCATGTTCGATTTTTTCAATCCACTCATCCAATGTAATTGTTCCTTCGTTTCCAGACTTGTTATCATTCAGGACTAGCTACTATTAGTCAGCAAGAATTTGCACAAATTTTGTAAACATGGATAGGAAAAACACCGATGTAAAGGCAGAAATATGCTGAACTCATTCCTCTCCATGTTTGTAACTTATCGGCTTTACAGAAAGCTTCGCCGAACAAAAATTAATTCTCTAACGTTATCTGGATAACGCATTGGTAGGCGTCGTTTTGGGCGCTGTCTACGGTCGTTAACCGGATCAGATACGGCCCCGCTTCCCACTGGTTCAAATTCACATTCCCAAGCAAACCATCCACAACAGGTTGTTCAAAAGTGCGCCCTAATAAGGAAGCCCATTGACCGTTAGTTTGGGGGCCGTTGGCTTCTAGCCGGTAGCCGCCAAAATTACTTGTATTAACTGTGCCAAAAAATTCGATGGCTCCAGAAACCACAGCCCCATTGCGTGGTTCGCTGATCATAAGTTGTAAATTGCAGCCTACTGCGGGGGTAGGGATAGTGATGGGAAGAGTGTTGGTAACGGTCGTAGACCCTTCTTCTATGTCTGTATTGTCTGTGTTACTGTTGGGGACGGCCGTGGTTGGCGAACCTGGTTGGCTGGCTAAGGTAATGGTGGGAACCAGCGGTGGCGTGGGAGTTGGTATGGTCGGAGCTAGAGACGTGGGTGAAGCAAGCGGTGTCCTCAAGATGTCTGGTGTGGGTGTGGGGGGGATGAGCAATTCGGCCGGTAAAGTAGGCGCTATCTGTCGGTTAACATAGAAAACCAAACCCATTACGAGAGACAAGACAAAAATAAAGGTCAGGGCATTGTTGCGAGCCTGTGTGCCCCGTTCTCGTTCCAGACTGAAAACGGCCCGTTTAAGCTGCTGACGGGCACGAAAATAATCGCTGACGTACCAGAACAATCCCAGCGCAGCTACAATCAATATCCAGACATCATTGTGAATGATAAAGACGTAAACACGATTCATTATGATTAGCTGGACGAGGTATTGCCTGAAGACTTGCGCGGTTTTGGCGCGTTATTTGACAATTATCACTCTTGTGAAAACCTTATACTAAAACAATTTATGTAAACCTACAACCAAAGACCTTTAAGAACATTAACAAGAGAATAAACAAAAAGATTCGCCCGAGCGGTTGGAAAATGTACAATCTACAAGGCAGCAAATCCCGTCAAAGACCAAACACCCATAGAGGCCGCCTGCGAGATAGGGATGAACGAAGGGCAGTTCAAACAAAGAGCCTGTGTAGAATCAAATGGAAGGTGCTTCGACACCAAGACCTTTTTGAATAAGGTAAGGCCAAGAACTACAACCTGAGTTCGTTGCCAACAAAAATAAACCACAGAAAAAAAGAGGTGAAAAATGTTGTCAGTTGTACTTGGGATAGATGTTTCGAAAAAAACACTTGATGTAACCTTTCTTAACGCAAAAGGAGGAAAGCGGCGGAAACGGGTTGCAAATACGTTGGCCGGCATCAATACGTTAATCGCCTGGTTGCAGAAGCAAACAAGTGAACTTGTGCATGTCTGCATGGAATCAACAAGTGTATATTGGGAAGATGTAGCCGAAGCACTCAATGAAGCGGGACATCAAGTGAGTGTGGTCAATCCGGTGCGCATCAAAGGATATGCGATGAGCCAATTGCGACGGAGCAAAACAGACCCGCTGGATGCGGATGTGATAGCAGATTTCTGTCGGACACAGAAACCGGACCTGTGGCAACCGCCGACAAGTGAGCAGAAGAAGCTAAGAGCGTTGGTGCGTCATTTGGAAACTCTCAAGAAAAGTCGAACACAACAACAAAATCGGCTGGGAACTTGTCGCGATGCAGAGGTCAAAGCATCTTTGGAAAAGATATTGGCGCTGCTTGAAGAAGAAATTGAAATGCTTGAGCGGCGAATACGGGATTTTGTTAACCAGCAGCCTGATTTGAAAGAAAAGAAGGACCTATTGGTATCAATCAAAGGATTTGGAGAAAAAACAGCGATTCACATTCTGGCGGAGATGTATGATTTAGCTGAGTACAAGAACGCCAAGGCGGCTGCGGCTGACGCGGGTGTGACGACCTCGCATTATTCTTCAGGGACATCAGTTCGAAAACGGCCGAAAATGTCGCGTATCGGAAAAGCAACGATTCGTTCAGCACTCTATTTCCCGGCGATTAGCGCCATCCAACATAACCCTGTGATAAAAAGGTTGGCACAACGTTTAGCCGCTAAAGGAAAAGAGAAAGCAGTCATTCGCGTTGCCGTTATGCGTAAACTGATGCATTTGGCATTCGGTGTCTTGAAAAACAAAATC
>JAAEOP010000617.1 GCA_024223125.1 Chloroflexota bacterium | reverse complement strand
TGGGAATAATATGGTGGTTGAATATTGATGACCAAGTGTAACGGGTATATTCCCTTTGATTGTGTTTGGTTGGTAGACCATCCCTCTATCAGCCAACGTGTGGGCAAACTGGCGTGGTTGTGGCGTAACATCCGTTCCCAACAACCAAAACGGCCGTTGCTTTGGCTGCGGTAGATAAGGTGCAAGCAGGTGCGCTGCCATCAAATCATCCCTTTCCATTTCGTTGATTGCTTTGAAGAGAGTCGAGTAGTTGCGTCGAAAACAGAGTGTGAGGCTGTATTCAACAACGGAACGGGCATGGGGATTGCTGCATATCGCATCCACCAATTCCATCAAAGTATCGGCTCGATTGTTAAAGTTCTGTTAAAGTTGTTGTCAGAACTGCTCTAATTCAGTTGTGCATTTCTTGATTGTTATGCACCAGTAATGGAACAGTTTTATTTATTTTGCAAAGTTTGTTCAAGTGTAATTCTTGGAAATTCGATGTTTTTTTGCACCTCAACATGAAGTTTTTCTTATTTCCGATAAGATCTATTGAACTTTTTCCTAAATTTATGGTGTTGACATTGGGGCTACTATATGTACTATTATGAACTACCTTACTTAAGAGCATCCGATACTTTCTTTTTCCACTTTCTGTTCGTTTTGTTGATTTCCTTTTTCTTAAAACAGTGCGGAGAATTTTTCGCCAGAGTCGAGTAAGAAAAAGAAGGGGTAAGCAATGAAATATACAATAAAGCACTCTCGATCAATAAACAAAACTATATTGACTATTTGGTGGCAACGAGTAATACAAGCCAGTCAAACCCCTTGGCTAGCCAGCCTTATGCTTAAACGTGCCAAACGGCTTCGACAACGCATTGTCTATTTTTACCAACAGTTGGCCAACCAACCCCGTCGCTGGCGACGATACCTACAAAATAGTTTTGCAGCGGGCCTGTTAGGCTTAGCCCTCTTGTTAGCTTGGGGGCCAACGCCTAGCGTTCATGCCAGCAGCATCACTGTTACGCCTGGTGCAGCGGGCATCAATGTTAACGATGGTTGCTCCCTGGTCGAAGCCATTATGAATGCTAATGGCAATAACCACAGTGGGTCCGGCGAATGTGTGGCCGGTTCTGGTGCGTCAGACACGATTACCCTGGCAGGTGGTACCTACGCTTATACGACCGCCTACGGCACGAATAGTGCCTTACCTGATATCACCAGCAATATCACCCTCGAGGCCAATGGCGCCACCGTTGAGCGAGCCTCTGGCGACTTTCGACTGATTCAGGTCAACAGCGGCGCCACCCTCACCCTCAACGAGGCCATCATCACCGGGGGAAACGACTACGGCGGCGTCCGAAACCAGGGCAGTCTGACCATCAATGACAGCGTCATTTCTGGAAATAAAACCAGAGACCACAATGGGGGTGGCATATACAATGAGGCTGGCATTGCCGATGCGACTGTGACTATTAGTAATAGCACCATTGATAACAACGTTGTGTGGGGGGGGGGCATTGATCCCTTTTTAGGCGGCGGCATTGCCAATATCACGACTGGCAGTGGGGACGCCAACCTAACCATCAACAACAGCACTATTTCTGGCAATCTTGTGTCTGGCTTCGGCGGGGGCATTGCTAACCAGTCTACCGGTTCCGGCCACGCTCAGACCACGATTAACTACGCCACTATCACCCTGAATAGAGCCGACGAATTTGGGGGGTTTCTCGGTCTTGGCAACGGCTACGGCGGTGGTCTCTACAACGCCGCCAACAACAGCACCATTTACCTCAACCGAACCCTTGTCAGCGGCAACACCAGCTACTACTTTATTTTCCCTGTTGTCATCCATGAGATTTATGATAGTGGTGGCGGTGGGATCATCGGTAATAATTACAATCTCTTTGGACACAGTCTCTACAGCAACAGCGAATCCTTTGTTGGGTTTACTCCGTCAGGCAGCGACATCATCGCTACCTCGGATGGGGGGACGCCTACTGTCTTTTACAACATCTTAAAGAGAGGGCTGCGCGACCGGGGCAGCCTATCGCATCGCCTGACCGCGGCCAGCCCGGCCATCGATGCCATCCTTTGTATGCCGGGAGCCAGCAGCGACCAGCACGGTGGTGATCGGGGCAACGGGGTTGGAGCCGGCGGCTCAGCTTGTGATATCGGGGCAGTAGAGTATGACAGCAATGCTGGCGCCACCATCACGGTTGATGCCGGAGCCACCGGCATCAATAACGGAGACGGCTGTTCGCTGGTGGAGGCCATTCATAATGCCAATGATGACAGGGGCACCTATGCCGAATGCACTGCTGGTGCGGCTGATGATACGATCACCCTGGCCGGAAATAGCTATGGCTACAGCACCGCCTTTAACTCTAGCCCCCAATACGCTGCCTTGCCAAATATTGTCAGTGACCTCACCATCGAAGGCAATGGGGCCACAATTGCGAAAACCGGCGGTCCTTCCTTTGGTATGTTGCTTGTACTGGAGAACGGTGATCTCACATTGAATGAAACCACGGTAACAGGTGGGGAAAATCATGGTATTTTTTCATTCAACGGTGGCATCAACCTGAATAGTAGTGCAGTGACGGACAATTCTTCTAATTATAACGGCGGCGGGATATATATTAGGGGGGATTTAGTGGTTGGAACGGAATGGATTGTCCCAGAATGGGGCTCGGTGGGTGAGCTAAACCTCAATAACACCACTATTTCCGGCAACAATATAAGCGGTCTCAATGGGAGTGGAGGTGGAGGTATTTGGGCCAGAGAAACCCATATGCACCTTAACAATGTGACCCTTGATAATAATAGAACGGACCATTTCTCCTCGGGGGGGGGGGCGATAGCGCTCGCTGGTGTATTGGGGGAAATAAACAACAGTACGATCAGCGGTAATTCATCTGGTGGAATCCTTGGAGAGGGCGCCATAATGACTTACGGGATATCTGCATACGATTGGTGGCCTTACAATCTCATGACGCTCAATCATGTGACGGTGACCGGCAATACTGCTGTGGAGGAGGGCGGCGGTCTTTCTATAGCAGCTGGCAATTTCCAAATCAATAACAGCATTCTCAGTGGCAATATTACTACGGGGAAGCCGACTGGTAACGAGTTATTTATTACTGCAATCAAAACTTCTGCTTCTTCTTCCTGTGATGGATGTTGGACGGATCCTCAGGTGGATATCTATCATTCCGTCTTAGGCCACAACCAGCTAACAAATGCCGAAGCCATTGACGAAATGTTTCAGTATAGCGGTAGCAGCAATTTTACCATTACCAACCCCTTCTGGGCTACCTCAAATGGCGGCAGCCCGTATGCGCTGAATTCGATTATTGATACTAATTTGGAAACAAATGGGTCACTGCCGGTGCATACGCCCATCGTCGGTAGTCCGGCCATTGGTCATGGTGATGTCACAATCTGTGCCGGATCGTCAGTGAACAGTTTGGACCAGCGTGGCGCGGCCCGCCCTTATGGCTCCGACTGTGACGCGGGTGCCGTTGAACTGCAAGAAGCGGTGCAGTCGTGCAGTTTGTCTGCTAGCAATAATCTCTTTTCTTTCAGTGGTGGGGATGATGTAACTATTGCCATCAACACAATGGGGGATTTGGATTGTTTGCAAGTGGAGCAGGTGCCGTTGCTGCATCCCAAAGCAACGGTCCCTTTCACCGAAAATCGTTGGTGGCATATCTCGGCTCGTAATAGCAGTGGTGGTTTGGCTTCTGGCTTTAATGCCGATTTAACCCTACCCGACAATGAAAGCATCCCTAAGATTTGTAAGTACCCCGATGTGGTAGGTGGTGTTCAATGGGATTGCACTGGCACCCAAGTAGACAATGGTGCAAGCGTTACTCGCCAAGGTATTATCTCTTTTTCCGACTGGGCAGTGGGTAATGATCCTGGACCGACATCTATTACTTTAGATTCCATAAGGGTTCAGTCGTCAGCCAGTGGTTTGTGGGCCTCTATCACATTAGCCATTGGACTGTTAGGTGCAACGATACGTCGTTTCTGGCGGCGTGTATAGAGATTTTAGTTGCAAAATGATTTGGTGTTCAGCGACGTTTTCTAAAAACATCAGTGGGGTCAAAATGATCTATCGCCCAGTGCTAGCCCCCAAAGCCGCTTATTTCTCGTGTCTGATACTAGGGCATATAATGGGCCAACAACAAAGGTCGGTTCCGACTTAGTGGGTACTCCTAACCTACTCAATGGCCGATTAATGCAGCAAAGCACATCAGGGTGACCCCGATGTGTTTTGCCCTTGTTTTCATGCAAAATTGTGAAAGAGAAAGGTTCCGTTAATCTGACAACACTACTCTTTCATTCCCTATCTTACAAATGTAGAGATGTTGCCGCTGGTGCGTCTCCTATTAAACAAGCTCGAAATATTGATTAAAGGATGAAACACCTTGTCAAGATGTTTTTAGGTGTGGTATCTGTTCATTTTTGATGTGATGTTTTTGACATTTGGCAGTACAAGACGCTCCAGTGGGGCGTTTTGTACTACAAGGTGATTACACACCCTCAATAATCCGCACAATGCTGTTACTGCCATCCACATCAATCATTACGCCATCGGGGATGCTTATTGTTGCGCCGTTAATACCGGAGACGCAGGGCAAGCCATATTCACGCGCAATCACGGCGCCATGTTGCAGCGCGCCGCCCACTTCCAAGACCACCCCATCCGCATTCATAAAAAGTGGTGTCCAGCCGGGGTCGGTGGCGCGGGTGACCAAAATCTCCCCTTTGTTGAGCGGTTTTTCGTATGGCTCGTGCAGGACGTTGGCAATGCCGCGTACGACACCGGGCGCGATGGGATCACCGACGAGTTCGCCTTCATTTACGGCCGTTCTCTCCACACGGAAAATCTTGCCCCGAGAATCAACCACACGAGGCCACTCTTGCACTTTCGCTTGTTTGGCACGCGGGGCCAAATTTTCGGCAGCCGTTGCCCGTAAATCCAGTGACGCATCTGTTTGTGCTTGTGTTAATTGATCGACCGTCAAATCAAACACCTGCGCGGCCTCATCAAGCCGCCCTTGGGTCACAAATGCCTCACCAAGGGCCAACGCGCGTTGGCGCATCAAATCGAGGGTGACGATGAAGAAGTATTTGGGCATTTCCCGGTAGCCATAATTATTGAGCAGGGTTGCCTGTTTCTTAAATTTCTTTTCTTTCCCTTTTTGTTGGGCAAGCGCTAACAGTTTGTTGTAGACATCCTTATGACGCTGGGCGACCTGGGCCAACATGTCATTTTGCACGTCCATCGCTTTGAGTTGCTTAAAGAATGTGGGGATGTTTTCATACGGCCGTTCTGTGGCAATATCAATCTCACGAATCGTGCGGCAGCCAAATCTGTCCATATACGCATCAAACGCCTGCTGGAATTCAGACGAGAATTCCTTATTGGCTAATTTTTCAGCAAACTGTTCACCCGTATCCGTTTCCTGCAATTCAGGGAACTGCGCCAAAGCAAACATGAGATGTCCCATTTCCGACGTGGGATTGCCATTGAGATCCATCTCCAAAGCAATCAACAAATCCGCGACATCTTCATCCTTAAACATCCTTTCCATCTGTTTTCGTTCCAGCCCAGATGGCCCAATCACCGCCATAACCGTGTCCATCTGCTCACCAAACAGATCAAGATATTGGTCAACCTGTTCACGGAACGGGATGTCTTGAGTGACAAGTTGTTTACAAGTATCGACATCTTTGGCAAACATTTCATTGTATTGCTATTGATCACCGCTTCGTCGTAGCTGTTGTTGTTGGGATTGAGCGAGAAGGCCACTCCGCTCACTTCAGAAGCAATTTGTGTTTGCACAACCACGGCAAGGCTGACCTCGTCGGGGGCAATGTTTTGTCTGCGGCGATAGGTAATTGCGCGTGCTGTCCATAAACTGGACCAACACTGTTTGACGGCATCGAGCAGCGCTTCTTTCCCTTGCATGTTCAAAAAGGTCTCTTGTTGCCCCGCGAAACTGGCGTCGGGTAAATCTTCCGCCGTGGCCGAGGAGCGCACAGCAACAGGAACTTGACCCAATCCCTCATTTGCCACCATCACTGCATCCACAATGGCTACTGGCATATCTGCCCTTAAAAAGAGTTGCTTGATCTTGTCAGAGGCAACTTCGCTCGATTGCGGATCGTCAGTCGAGATAGTGTGGGCTAAATCGACGATTTATTGTTGCAAACCGTGTACCTGCACGAAGGCGTCATATGCGCCTGTGGTCAGGACGAAGCCAGGAGGCACGGGGAAACCGGCTATGGTCATTTCGCCCAGGTTGGCCCCTTTGCCACCTGCGGTAGGGATGTTGGTTTTGTTTAATTGTGAAAATGGAATTGTGTAGGTCATGGGTAAATCTCCAAAATATGTTGTAGAGACGCCCCAGCGAGGTATCTTTTCTACAGGATTGGTTTAATCAGTGAACCAGGCGATTAAGGTTTCATCGTTAATGATAGGCATGGAGCCGGTGGGTGCGCCGAGGAGGCGTTCAACGGCCGTTTGTACAGCCGCGTTTTTCTGCAAGGCAAGGGTTGCCGGATCGTTATATTTTTCCGGGTTGAAAACGAGTTCATTCATGGTGTCGCTTAAACTGGCGATCACAGTCATCATAATTTCGGCCGTTTCAGAAACGAACTGGGTGTTAAAAACACCTTCTTCAACGCCCTGGGCAATAATCTTAGACATTTCGCCTGCTATCACTTTGACACTTGCAGTTTCTCTCCAGAAAACGTGTGATGTTACTTACGCCTCTTCCACCAAATAAACCCAACCACTACACCAATAACCAAAGCCGCCAGCGCCTTCTTGCGCACATTCGAGGTAGTCTGTTCCTGCATCACCTGCATATCAGCCGACTCGTCTACCTCATCCACTAACGTCACCGTGCCGGCATTGCCATCGACGGAAAGCATCACGCCCGATTTGATGCGTTCAGTAGCTACACCTGTGCCCATCACTGCCGGAATACCATACTCCCGTGCCACGATGGAACCATGCGCCAACGCGCCGCCGACATCTGTGACCAACCCTACAGCTTGAGAAAAGAGCGGTGTCCAAGCAGGCGTCGTTGTTGTGCAGACCAGGATAGTGCCTGGCTCCATTTTGGCGAAATCCTCGACGGAATAGATGACACTGGCAGGTGCGGTGACACGACCTATACTGACAGCGTATCCTTCCAGAACCGGGCCTTCATTGACAGCATCGCTTGGTGTGGGGTTAAACATGGAAAGTTTGAACGGGCCAAACTTCATTTCGCCACGCTCTGGCACTGTTGGCAAAGGCGTGAGCAATTTACGCACTTCACGTAAAGAGCGTCGTTCTTGAACCAATTGGGCATAATCAGGAATGGGATGGCTATTGGCACGGGCTTCGATAACGGCCGTTATTTCAGCGCTAGTCAAATAGTAAATATCATCGGGCTGGGTGATCGCAACAGAATCGGTTAGGCGCTGCCCCAATTGATGGGTTAACTGGCGCAAGGTGGGCCAAGCAGCCCCCATATAAAACATGACATTCTCTCGATAAGGCGCATACTTCTTGGTCGATTTCCATAGCCAGTCAAACAACACCCGTGACAAAGGGTTACGCCCACGCCTCGTCCTAGCAACCAATTCCTCCCGTTCTGCGGCCATCTGGGCTTGCCGGGAGCGCACATCTTGAGCGGGTGGATTGGTTACCAATGCTTTAAGACTCAGCAGAATGGGTGTGGGGTTTTCATTTTGGGTAGGATCTACAAAGTCAAGATTGTAAATTTGATGACCGTATCTATCGAGGTATTGTTGGATGCCAGCTAACACGGGTTGGGCATCAGGATTTTGGGATAAAACGCCGATCAGTTGATCAACTTTAGTGTTGAGTACGAGATCGCGTATCTCTGCTGAATCACGAATCATGTCGGCGAGGAGTTCCATGTCCTCCTGTGCATCCAATGCTTTTGAATCGAAGCCACGCAAGAAAGAGGCGCTAACGGGGCGTGATTCGGGTAAGGCATATCGAATTAATGGTGAGCGCAAAAATAAATCAAATACAGGATCGAGTAGTCGTGAAAACCCTAAATTTAATGCCGATCCCCACCAATAGGCACTATCTGCTGTCGCCATCTCACTAATGCCTTCCAGCAACTCTTTATCTGCTGCCTCAGCCAAATCAATGCTGCTCCAACGGGCAATGGTGGCTTGATAGCTGGGCAAAACAACACCATCCCAATCGAACGCAGATAATCTGAAAAATTTATAGATACTGGCATAAATCTTGAGAATAGCTATTAAGTTTTTTCCAGTCATATTGAAACTGCCGGCTGTGTAAGCATACCCGTTGATAGTTGCCGCTAAACCTTGAGGCAGCATCTCATTCCAGTTTAATTCAGTGCTGCCCATTTCAGCCATTACTTCTATAAGCTGGCCGATGGATTTGTCTAACCCTTTACGCAAATAGAGGTCTTCAAAAAGAGGGGAAAGGGGATCTGGCATATGTTCGACAATTTGGCGACGCATCCAGATGGTGTTGGGAATGACGGGTTCCCAGACGACATTTTGCAACAGTTCTGGTTTTGGATCGGGCAAGGATGTGATGGGACGAGCTTGCAAAATGCTAATTTCGCCGTCGACGATAGCCCATTCGATGTCCATGGGCATACCGTAATGGGCTTCGATTTTTTCGCCATGCCACGCCAGTTCAACGGCCGTTTTCTCATCCAACACCGCTTCATTTTGCTGTGCCTCAGGAATAGCCCGTTCCTCCGTTCCCGCCTCCGTCCGCACCGTCATCACTGTTTTCAATGTTGTCTCGCGGGACACAATTTGCCAATTCGATTTATCCATAACAACCGTATCGGGTGTCACCAGTCCACCGACAATTGCCTCGCCCAAGCCCCAGGTGGCATTGATTACAATCTGTCCACGCTCCCCATTCATAGGATTGGCGGTGAACAAAATGCCAGCCGAATTAGCCGGAATGAGCTGCTGCACAACAACAGCTAGGCTGACTGAACTCGGGTCAATGCCTTGCCGTTGCCGATATGAGATGGCGCGAGCAGTCCATAAACTAGCCCAACATTTTTTGACGGCATCTAACAACGCATCTTCGTTTTGGATATTGAGATAGGTATCTTGCTGACCGGCAAAGCTGGCCGTGGGCAGGTCTTCGGCGGTGGCGGAAGAGCGCACGGCCACGGGAACCTTTCTCAAATCTTGCCATGCTGAAACCAACTCACTTGCAATCTCATCAAGCATATCGGCATCCCAAAATAGCTGCTGTATTTGTGTTGATGCCGTTTCACTGGATTGCGGATCATTGGCTGAAGCGTTGACTGCCCAACTGACAATCTGTTTTTGCAGACCATGGGCTTGCACAAAGATATCATAAGCTTCTGTCATCAGCACGAATCCCTGTGGCACGGGGAGGCCAATCGTTGTCAGTTCGCCGAGGTTAGCGCCTTTGCCCCCGGCGGTGGAGATGTTGTTTTTGTTAAGCTGTGTGAAAGGGATTGTGTAAGTCATAATTTTGTCTCCATGACATGCTCGCTCAGGAAACTATACGCATATTCAACCACGGGTGGGGAAATAATTTCCTGTCGTGAGCTAAACTAATAAAGAGGAAAACGGCCGTTGTCCCCAAATATTGGAATGATAATAAGTGCAACTCTTTCATGCAAAAAGTATCCAATATAGTACCCAATCAGGCAACCAATTTGAGCAAATTGCTTGACAAATAGAACAAAATTCCGTATTATACCAAAAGGTTAATTAACCTATTGGTTAAATAAAATAAATTCATAATCATGAGTAGTGATGACGACAAACTAAGCCAGACCTTTGCAGCATTAGCAAACTCGACGCGACGGGCGATTTTAGCCCGTTTAGCCGGGGGAGAAGCAACCGTTAACGAACTCGCAGAACCGTTTAATATGAGTTTGCCTGCCATTTCAAAGCACATCAAAGTGCTGGAACGTGCAGGGTTAATCACACAAGTGCAAAAAGCACAATATCGCCCCTGCACCATCGACGTAACGCCCTTAATAGAAATTTCTAATTGGACAGAGCAGTACCGCCATATTTGGGAAACTCGCTTTGACCAAATGGACGACTATATAAATCAACTCAACAAGGAGAATAACAGTGAGTGACACCAATTCTAAAGATGCAATTGTAATTGAACGTACTTTTGATGCACCCCAAGACCTTATCTGGCAGATGTGGACAGACCCTGAACATTTCCAAAAGTGGTACGGCCCAAAAGGATATACCGTACCTGTTGCCAACATGGATTTGCGCGTCGGTGGCAAACGCACCATTTGTATGGCATCTCCTGATGGCAGCATGAAAATGTGGACAACAGGTGAATACACAGAAATTTCGCCAACAGATCGCCTTGTTTACACTGAAAGCCCATCCGATGAAAATGGCAATGTGGTTTCACCAGCAGCAATGGGTATGCCAGAAGGGTATCCAGCGACAACGACCGTCACCGTGTTATTGGAAGAACTCGATGGTAGCGTCAAAATGGTAATGACACATGCTGGTGTTCCTGCAGACTCAGGTGCAGGTGGTGGTTGGACACAAGCCTTCGACAAATTGGCAGACCACATCGAAACTGCCCTCAACGACAAATAATAAGCGTTCAGGGGGCTACCGAGACCCTAAGGGTTTTACTCCTGAGAACACCATTGTATTAGGCACAAAAACCCTTAGGGTCTGAACGGATACGACGAATAATGAGGCAGGCTTTTCGGCGCTTACGGACTAACATCAACAAAAGATTGTCGATAAATTGTGAATCGTGAATTACGAACGGATTTCTCAAGACGGGTCATTCAGCATTCACAATTTCTTTTGCCAGACTTTGCTGGTAAAAGACGTAAGTACTGGAAAACAGTAATATAACCGGTAACATGAGCAATGATCGGGGTGGTGACCTTTATCTAAACACGGGAGTGATGGCTAATATTGTCAACAGTACAATCAGCGGCAATACGCTTCTGAACACAACGGGGTGGGCGGAGGTGGTGGAGTGAAAATTGGCGCATCCATTACCTATACTACATCACATAACAATGCTTTATATACTGGGAAGCCAGAAATTGGATCCCGGTTTTCAAAATCGGTTAATTCATTGACATTGCCGATTTGCCACGCTTTTGGCCCCAATGGCCCGCCACCGCCCATGTTTGCTTCCACCACGCCGGGCACGATGTCTTCCGTTACGTGGGCGTGAAAAGTTACACGGCCGCGTGGCGAGATAACATCAACTTCATCTCCATCCTCAATCCCCCTCTTTTTGGCATCGGCAACGTGAATGTTGACCAACGGATGGGGATGTTTGCGAACCAGGGAAGGGATATTGTGATGCTGGGAACGAAAATCGGACTGGGTACGTGTGCCAGAGTTAAAAACCAGAGGGTATTGCTGCGCTAATTCGGGAGTGGCTATTGGCCCTTCAAGAGGTTCGGTGTAGCTGGGCAAGGGATCATGACCATGTTGACGAAACCACTCCGATACGATCTCGAATTTGCCGGTGGGAGTGTTGAATCCGGGACGGCCGTCTGCCCGCAACAATCCCCGCTCATACTTGCAATAGACCATTTTCGGCACAGCAAATGGCAGCCCTTCAGGATGGGCGCGTAGTTCCGCCAACGAAACGCCTGTGTCTCGCAGCGCATACTCAATCAGCGCCGTTTCTGTTTGCGGCCACAGATGTCCGTATCCCAGACGTTCTGCTAATTCGGCAAAAATCAAGTAATCGTTACGGGCTTCTCCCAATGGTTGGATGACTCGCGGCCGTAGTTGCAAATAGCCGTCATAAATCATGTAGGACTCAATCTCAAACATCGTCGTTGCCGGCAGGATGAGGTCGGCGTATTGAGAATCGGCCGTGGGGAAGCGGTTGACCACCGCCAGGAAATCAAGCGAAGCTAATGCCCGTCGCCAGAGGTCTGGATTGGGCCAGGCCGTAATCAAGGAAGAACCGCTGATGATCATGGCCCGTATCGGATACGGTTTGTCTTCCAGGATGGCCTGGGGCAGCGCTGCCCCGTGCGCTTCCTGACGCACTTCGTGATAAATCGGATAGGTATCTTTGCCAAGGGGATTTGGTGTATTGGGTGGTAGGTCGGTTAGTATGCGATTGACTTGCGGCCGATCCCGCATTTTGAACAGTTTGCCGCCGGGCACGTCCAGATGGCCGGCTAATGCTTGCAAGGTCCACACAGCCCGAATCGCTTGCGTGCCGCTGTTGGAATATTCCAATCCAGTGTAAGTTAAAATGGAACAGCCTCTAGCCTGGGCGATTTGACGGGCCAGTTTGCGAATTCGTTCGGCTGGAATGCCGGTGATGATAGCTGTCTTTTCTGGACTGAAATCGTGCACGTAAGCACGCAATTCACTAAAACCATGTGTCCATTTAGTCACAAACTCATGATTATACAGGTTTTCGGCAATCAAAACGTGAATCATCCCCAAAGCCAATGCACCGTCTGTTCCCGGTCGCACACCGATCCATTCGGCGCGGGTCGCTTGTGCTGTCTCACTGCGTCGGTGGTCAATGACAATGATTTTGGCGCCCCGTTTACGGGCTTTCATGAGGCGGGGCAGGTTGATGGGCGAGGAATCAGTAGTGGGATTTTCGCCCCAGACGAGAATGAGGTCGGCGCGGTCAATGTCCTCAATCATGTTTCTCATGTAGTCGCCAAAGCAGGCGCGAGGGGCGATCATGCCGTAGGAGGCGTAACAAAGGGAACCGACGCCGGTCGCATTGGGCGAACCAAAGGGGAATAGAACGGCATTGGCAGAGGATTCGGCCGTTCCGCCAGGGGCAAAGGCTTCATTCAGACCATACTCAAAATTACCGCGCCCAGTGTAGATGGCGATCGCTTCCGGGCCATATTTTTCAGCCACCCGTTGTAGGTTTTCCACGATGATGTCGTAAGCGTTATCCCAGGTGATACGTTCAAATTTCCCCGAACCAGGTTTGCCTACACGCCGTTGTGGATAAAGGAGGCGGTCGGGCGAGTAAACGATCTCTTTAGCCTGCAATCCACGTGGACACACAATTCCCAGGGGGTGGTTTTTCAAGGGGGTGAGGCGATCAATACGGCCGTCAACCAAATGAACATTCACGCCGCACCCAGACGGGCAAATACCACACATGCTGGCAATTGTTTTAGTATTCATGGTTAGCCTCCTAAGTTTGGGGAAGGAACTCGTAAGAGCTTTGGGAAACTCATGGGAATTCGCGCGATCCTACAGATATTCCTTCACATAAGCCTGAGCATTTTTAGCCCCATCCAATAACTGTGGCTTTATGTTTTCATATAGAGTTGTGGGAATTGCTCCCTGTGGCGAATCTACGAGGGCGTATTTTTCCAGAAAAGCGTTTACATCCACACTGATTTCGCTAGGCAGAATATCATTAACCGCCTGACCGCTTTTTCCTTTAGCACGGCAAAGGAGATAGGCAACTTGGGTTTCGCTCACTGTGCCTACACAGTCACAGGGCTTATATCCTTCCAAACCCAGCATCTTGCGTATATGGGTTCGATTTTCGGGCATATCAAACAGGTTCTTATCAAACATCTGCTCAACGACAGTTTCATCCAGATAAGCGACCAGGTGCATCCACACATAGATGCATTTGGGACATTGACAACACCAGGGTTTTTGTTGGGCACAAGAATGTGTGCTGGGCACGGCCGTTTCATCTTTAGCCAATAAATTAAACACCACAATATCGTAGATGGGGCGCAGCAAGTGAAAATAGCTCAAATTGGAAACAAGTTCCGCCTGAATGTAATCACCCAATAATTTTTCAGCTGCGGTACTCATGCCCCATAAATAGTTGACCTCTTCGCCTGTTTTTTGCCAAACCAGGTTATGCTCATCGGTGCTTTTGGTGACCCCCAGCGCCACCTGCGTATAATCATGTTGTAGGGCAATGGGCAATGCTGTCCAATATGAGCTGACTGTTTCGGCGGCTAAAAGGGAATGTACGCCATATTCGGGATGAAGTTGGGCTGCTGGCGAGTCCAGGGCTGTATCGTACACCCAGGCTCGATGCCGGTCTGATACGGCCGTATGCCGCAACATACCATCAATTAGATCATGCTGTCGTTGGGCCTGACCATAAATATTATGAGAATAGACCATGACATCATACTTTAGGCCGGCACGTTCCAAAAGTTTGGCTGAAACCAAACTGTCCTTCCCGCCGCCACACAGGTTTAGTAGCTTTTCCTCTGTTTTGAGTTGAACTGGTGTGGCAGAGTCGTTTTGCTGCCGGCGTTGATCTTGCGGAACTTGAGGGCCAGCATAGTCGGTAATATCATTATCGTGTCGCCACACAGCCCAAACATTATGAAAGATCGTATACCACAAATCATGAAATGCCGGAGAATACAAATCCTGATATGGGCCCAAATCTAAAATTGCCGGTTTCAGGCTGGCCGCTTTATTGGCCTCAAAAGCAAGCAAGTGAAAATAGACCCGGCGCATGAAATCTTCACCGAATCGGGTTTCCAGTTCGTAGAAATTAACGGTGTCGTACCAATAAACAGTAGAAAAAATGAGTTGATCAATACGATAATTTAGAACCAGTTGATGGCGTGAGCGCTGAACTTCCTCAAAAATAAGATGTCCAGTCATATGCAAAGCTCTCCTATTGGCGAGATTGGTTCAATCTTGGAGATTGAACCAATCTATCTGGAAGCCGTCAAAATTGCCTCAATTTCCTGTTCTACTGTGGTTGGTAAGGCCGGGACTTTATGCTCATCCATCAAAGCGATGGTCTTTTCTTGTAAACGGCCGTTTATATTCTTGCTCCCCTCCTCTTGCCACGGCTCCAGTCGTTGACGGTCAAAAATTTGCGGTAGCCATAACTCACGCCAATGAGCCATGGTGTGATCATGGCTCAAAAACTCACCACCTGGCCCTACATCATCAATCACATCCAGCGCCAACGCTTCATCATCTAAGCGTACCCCCTGCATAAAACGGCGTGTCATGGAGATGATTTCATTCGTTAAAACCATCATTTCTGGTGAATTGGTCAGACCCGCTTCCAGGTAGCCGACATCATGGTTCAGGTTTGTTTTGGAGAGTAGGGCCACTAACGCCGAGAATTGGGCGTCAGCGGCCGCTTGCCCATCCACCACCTTGCTATCACTATGCCCCGTATAGCCCCAGACTGGCAGACCATAAAATTGCCCCATCTCCCCGGCCATTACCCGCGCCAATTGGAATTCCGGCGCGCCATATACGCTGATCATCGTCTTCATATCCAGGTGGTGAACGCCATGCCCATAAAGAAAGGGCGCGCCCGGGTTTCTGAGTTGGTGCATCACCAATCCGCTCAACATTTCGGCATTGCCCAAAGCGACGGCTCCGGCTATCGTGCTGGGCGCTGTGCCGCCTATCATCGGCGCTGGGGAGTGGGTGACGGGAATGGAATGATCGGCGCAAAAGAGCAATTTCTCGATGGCTTCTAACGAATGTTGTAGTGGGGTTGTTGGTTCAGAGTAAAGTAAAATATTGGGGTATTGGGATAGTTTATCCATACCGCCCATCGTTGCCGCGGCCATACCAGCGATGGCTTTCATGTCGGCTAAATCGTTGCACACCACTACCATTGGCTTAATCGTATGTTTGAGCATGGTGGCGTATTGGTAACGGAAATAAAGGTTGGTAGGCACATCACGGGGGACGCCGACGGACATGACAAAGCTAATTTCTGGCAAGGCGTCACATAAACGGATGGTATCGGCGATGTCGGCTAGGGTGAAGTCACGGCGTTGGCCGCTGCGGGGGTCAAGATAGCGGAAAGTGTCTGAACCCGGACCAAAATAAATATGCTGGCCGTCTAACTTCAGCGCAACTTTTTCTGAACCACGATAGTACAGATTGAATGAGCTGGGCGCCGAAGCTAATGCCCACTCGACTAACGATGGTGGAATTTTGACTAAATCTCCATCAACGACCACTCCCCCCTGGTGTAGTAAGTCCAATGCCTCTGGGCAAAAAACCTCCACTCCCGTTTTCCGCAAAATCTCGCATGATGCCCGGTGTAATCGCAGCCGATCTTCTCGCGACATCATACTCATTTGGGGCTGAATTCGGGGTAGATTTGGCAAGGGAACGGCCGTTGCTTCCGATTTGCGACTTTGGCGACGATTACGACGACGTTTCATGATGTGCCTCTCCTTCTATCCTTGGGTTAAAAAGGTTTGCTAGGCAGTGTAGGGATCGGCCGTTTGCCGGACTTGCGTGTACATGGTAGTCATCGTACGCTGCCAGTGGGCTAGAGTTAGAGGGGCAATTGATGTACTCATATCATCTATGTTTGTGCTTTTTTTGCCTGCCATACAATATCAGCAACTTGCTCCAGGTGATTGTCGTTGTGGAACAAACCGAGGACAAAGTAGCCAATGGCATTAGCCTCGCCAACGAAATCATACGATTTATGTTTGTTGTCCAGATAGGGCTGATCAGGCCACATTTCTAAACTGGCCAGACACATCCGACGGCTTTCTTCCAAACGTTGACGGCATTGGGCGATGGTGGTCACATATCGCCAGGGAATTTCGCTGCGGGAACGGCCGTGAAACTTAACACCCCGCGCCAGTTCAGCGGCAATAGCGGCCGATTCCTCTGTGGACGCTGTTGTATGCACAATCACATGCCCCAATGTCCAGGCCATGTTTTGTTCTGAGTCGTCCGTAGCATAGGTATCGTTGGCATCCGGATCATCCGGCTCAAAAACAACATCTGCATCTTCACAATCAGCAATTAAGTCCAGCATTGTGTCTATCATGCCGTTGGTTAATTCGCGTAAATCAACAACGCTCAGGTTGGCGACCAGATCGCTGTAATGAATTTCCCGGTTAGTGACTGGCGCAAAATCGAGTTTACGGTAGCTCATCAGACTCATCTACTGTGGCCAGAATATCGGCCGCGCCCAATTGAGCTGCACCAGTGGCCACTTTAGATACACCTTCAGCGGCCACATCTTTACCCATATGGTTCAAAGAATCTGAGGCAGCCATGTCGGCCATTCCTTGCACCATATGGGACATTCCCTCTTCGGCTAAATTGGCGCTGTCTTCGGCCAACTCTTCGGAAATTGCCACACGGGTCATGCCTTCAGCCATTTCATTGCTTCCCAGGCCAGCTACCTCTTCTCCAGCAGATTGCATCGCTTCAGACAGGGCACGGGTGGCTCCAAATCGGAGTAAATTATTGACAGCTATTTCGCGCAAATCTTCGGCCCGATCTCCCAGAAAGGCAGCCAAAATGGGCATTTCTAGAGAATCTACCACATCGCTAACGGCCGCTAATTGTCCAGATATAGAAGCTATTTCCATTCCCTCTTGCAGATCATCTTCACTCAATCCGGCGACCACAGCGCTCATGACATTGATGTCATCAGACGCGGCTAACAGTTCTGCTCCTTGCATCATGTCGGCAATACCGGCCTCACCGACAACATCGCTGAGAACGGCCGCCCGCTGGGCTGAACGGATGGTGTCTGCGCCATGGGTCATTGTGCTGGCGCCTTGAGTTAAAGCCTCGCGGCTGGCATCTTGAATATCAGAGGCGGCGTTTATTTCATCCAATCCTTCGGTTACGGCCGTAGCGCCTACTTCGGCCGTTGCTTTACTCATTATCTGCATTGTTTTCACTTCTGCCAGATCGTTATTTGTTTCGGTCATCGTGTTCTCCTTGTAAATGGTGGATGGTGGATAGTACAAGCCACCACCCACCATCCACTAACCACTGGCCGTCAACTGCCCCACAATCTCATCCGTTAACATCTGCTTAAACACCTGGCCGTCAAGTGACTCTAAACCTTCTAAAATAGAAGTGGCCCATTCATGCTCCACAATAGCAACCAGAGCAGACGTGCCGGGTTGAAGCTGTTCTTGAATTTGTCTCAAATATTCATCCGGTAGACCAACATCTATGCGTTTGGCGGCCGCGCCTCCTGTTGCTGCGCCGGCCGCGGCCCCAATGACCATTCCCGCCGGACCGCCCACTAAGCCAATCAGTCCCCCAGTAATCGCGCCAAAAATTGCACCCCGCCGTGAATCCATATCTCCTTTTTCATGGAATTTGGCTTTACCCTCAGCATTTTTCACGATGACGGCCGCGTTGCGGACTGCCCCAATAACCCCTTGTTTCTGCCACTCTTTCAGGTTATCCAGAGCTTCGCCCGCTTTATCTACATCGGCAAAGGTCAAGACAATTAGTTCCACTTCGGCGTCTTTCCAACCATGTCGCAGCGTCGGTACGGCCGGCAGGCCAGCCAGTTGTTTTTTAGAAAGTTTTAGATAAACGATGTCTTCTCCAATTCTGTCTACGGCCGTGACCGGCAACGTTAATTCTTGTTTTGACAACATATGCCGTCCTTGTACAACAAAATGAGTAATATAACCATCATTGGGATCAAGCAAAAACTCCTCAACATGGCCTACTTTACCATCTGTTGCTTTTACGGCCGTGCCCCGGCGCATTGCCAACTGATCCGGCGGAATTCGTTCCTCCACTACCTCATACTGAGCCGGTAACGAATATGGCTCCAAAATATACATATCCTCCGGCCCATAATCCATCTCGCTGGCCACAAAATGAGTAATTTCAAACTGCTCCATGCCAGTAAACTCATTCAGCTTACAATCCAATTGAATCGTATTTGCCGACGTTTTAACAATCTGGTCAATGGGAACCAGCCGTTTAATATGGCCGGCATGTTTATCTTCTACCACCAAATATGCTGCTTTCCGGGTAACCGGATTAAACACAATATCTACTGATTTTCCAGCCTGTCCATTTAGACATTCCACATCAGCATTCAACGGTAAATGTTTCATACTTTTTTCTCCTTACGAGTTTCTAATTGTTGCCGCACCCATTTATCAATCTCCACGGCCACAAACACAACGCCACTAGCGAGCAGCGCAATGACCAAGTCTCTGGCATTTAACGGCTCGGTGGTAAAAATGCTTTGCAAAACGGGAACATAGAGCAGCGCCAATTGCAATACAAACGTTAAAACAACCGCCCCAATCATGGTACGGTTAGCAAAAAAGCCAATAGAAAAAACCGACTCTGTGTTGGACCGGATCGCCAGAGCGTTACCCATTTGAGCCAGCACCAAAGTCGTAAAAACCATCGTTCGCCACACACCAGAATCAGGCGCTTGCAGCCAATACACATAACCCACACCCAAAGAAACCAGCCCCATCAATATACCAATCCAGATGATTTGTTGTCCCACACCCCGGGCAAAAACACTGTCTTTGGAATTAAATGGCGACCGCTTCATAATACCTGGTTCCTTCTGTTCAGTAGCCAGCGCCAGACCCGGTACACCATCTGTTACCAGATTGATCCATAGAATTTGTAAGGGCAGTAAGGGCAGGGGCATCCCCAGCAGCGGGCCAAGCAGCATGACCAGAATTTCACCGGTATTACTAGAAAGGGTGTACTTAACAAATTTAACGATGTTGTCATAGATAGTGCGCCCTTCTTCTACGGCCGCTACAATCGTCGCAAAATTATCATCCAGCAAAATCATTTCAGATGCCTCTTTAGAGACATCCGTGCCGGTAATGCCCATCGCCACCCCAATTTCAGCCTTACGCAGCGCCGGGGCGTCATTTACGCCATCCCCGGTCATGGCTACTACTTCTCCTTTGGCTTGCAAGGCGTTGACAATGTTTAGTTTATGTTCTGGAGAAACGCGGGCATAAACAGAAACATCATCTACTACCTTTTTTAATTCTTCCTGGTTCATATCTGCCAGGGCGTGGCCGGTCAAATTTATATTGTTGTCCGTGATAGTGAGTTCTTGGGCAATATGTTGGGCGGTGAGGGGATGATCGCCGGTAATCATGACGGTGCGAATTCCGGCCGTGCGAGCCATATCTACGGCCGGTTTCACTTCCGGACGCGGCGGGTCAATCATGCCCACTAAACCGACCATTACTTGATGTGCTTCGACTGGTTCATCGGGGGATTCCATCAGGAGAATGGAGATGCCTAATACACGCTGCCCCTTTTGGGCCATTCTGTCATTGGCCTTTTGCATCCGGTCGCGCATCTCATCATCCAGCGGAACCATCTCTGTGCCGGTCCACACCCAGTCAGAAATTTCAAACAAACTGTCTAAAGCGCCTTTAGAAAAAGCCATGTACGGGGTTAATTCGATGGACAATTCATCCCGGTCAAGTTTAACCTCGTGAATGGTGGTCATACGTTTGGTTTCAGAAGAAAAGGGGAGTTCACCGACACGGGGAAAGGTTGCTTCCAAATTTGTTTTATCGTACCCAAAATGAGCCGCCGCCACAACCAGTGCCGCTTCGGTCGGGTCGCCGATGGCGTGAATGCTGTTATCATCTTCTTTTTCTAGAACGGCGTCATTGCACAAAGCGCCAGCTCGCAGCAGCAAACTGAGGGTGCGCTCGGACGGAGGCACGTTCGGGTTGGCGTCGGCGTCGCTCAAGATGCCTTTGCCACTAAGTAAGGTTTCTACTTCCTGTGTACGGCCGACAACATCCAACACAGTCACACTCATCCGATTTTGGGTTAGGGTTCCCGTTTTATCAGAGCAGATAACGGTGACGGAACCGAGCGTTTCTACAGCCGGTAGTTTGCGGATGAGGGCGTTTCGTTTCAACATGCGCTGTGAGCCAAGCGCCAGAGTAATGGTGACGACAGCGGGCAAACCTTCGGGTACGGCCGCTACAGCCATGCTAATGCCAGTGAGAAAAAGTATCTTTAAGGTATCTACCAAAGGAACAGATGGGTCGCGGGTAAGGAATCCGGCGCCCATGACAATAATGATGATGACCAAAGCCGCCCAGGCCAGCTTTGTACCCAGGTCGGCCAGCCGCTTCTGCAGCGGCGTCATTTCTTCGACTACTTTTTGCAACAGGTTGGCGATGTTACCTAATTCGGTATTCATGCCGGTGGCGGTGATAACGGCCGCGCCCCGACCATAGGTGACAATCGTGCCCATAAACACCATATTAATGCGGTCGCCCAGGGGTAGATTGTTTTCTGACAAAGGGCGAGTTTGCTTCTCGACAGCTTCCGATTCTCCGGTCAGAGCGGATTCTTGTACCTTGAGGTTAACGCTTTCAATGATACGGCCGTCGGCGGGAACAGCATTGCCAGTTTCCAACAAGACCACATCCCCAGGAACCAATTCACGGGCGGATAATTCTAGCAAGCGGCCGTTGCGCCTTACTTTTACGGTGGGCACAGCCAATTTCTTTAAGGCGGCAACCGCTTGCTCGGCGCGGTATTCCTGCGAAAAACCGATTATTGAATTCAAGATAACAATTGCCAGAATGACCACTACTTCCAGATATTCACCTAACAGCAGCGAAACGATTGCGGCGATGATCAATATAATCACCATCGGTTCTTTCAATTGGTCTACAATAATATCCAGAGGTTTACGACCGCCGTGCTCCACCAGTTCATTTAAGCCAACTTCTTGCAACCGTTTTTGGGACTCGGCGTCACTGAGTCCATTTTCCAAACTTGTATTTAACTTGTTTTCGGCTTCTTCCAAATTGAGTTTATACCAGTCGGACATACCCGCTCCTTCCAACTTCCTGCTATTATTTGGGGATAACAGGAGTATATCATAACTGTTCACCGGAACCATTTATTTTGGTAATTCGCAAACGGACGGCCGTCCAGTATAATCAGCCACAGAAACTAACAATTTGCAAACTTGCACAGTTGCAACCTGTATACTCAGGAGAAACTATGAGTCAAAATTACATTCCCAAACGAGCTATGTTTATATATGCTCATCCCGATGATATTGAATTCAGTGTGGCTGGCACGGCCGCAAAATGGGCTAAAGGTGGCTGCGATATTACCTACATCATCATTACCGATGGCAATGTGGGCAGCCATGATCGTTCGATGACACGTGAGCAGTTAGCCGATATACGACGATCAGAACAAACGGCCGCCGCCAAAGTTGCCGGCGTTCACCGTTGTCTTTATCTAGGATATGACGATGGCTTGTTGGCCCCTACATTGGAACTACGCAAACAGTTGGTGCGTTTGATCCGGCAGCACAATCCCAATGTTGTGGTCTGTGGCGACCCAACAACTGTGTTGTACAGCGGCCGTATCAACCACCCAGACCACCG
>JAAEOP010000616.1 GCA_024223125.1 Chloroflexota bacterium | reverse complement strand
GATTTTGTTTTTCAAGACACCGAATGCCAAATGCATCAGTTTACGCATAACGGCAACGCGAATGACTGCTTTCTCTTTTCCTTTAGCGGCTAAACGTTGTGCCAACCTTTTTATCACAGGGTTATGTTGGATGGCGCTAATTGCCGGGAAATAGAGTGCTGAACGAATCGTTGCTTTTCCGATACGCGACATTTTCGGCCGTTTTCAAACTGATGTCCCTGAAGAATAATGCGAGGTCTTTGGTTTCAGGTTTACATAAATCGTTTTAGTATAAGGTCAACGCTTAAGTTAACTTTTATGGTTCAAACAGTTATCTTTTCCTACTTTCTAAAAAGTGGTTTTATGATAAGGTCTTAGCCGGGTAATGAACACTGGATTATAAAGGTTTTTTGGTCATGTTACGCCAATCAGAACAGATCAGCCACCAAATTATTACATATAAATTGCTGCGAGCGATTGGGGAATCGCTGGAACCAGTGTATGTAGCTTATACGGCCGTCTCCACCGTCATTGATCTAATGGAATGGCTGTCGGCTACAATTTTGACGCCCAATCATGACGGCGCTTTGATAGTAAGGGCAGCCATGGGCATTCAGTTGACCGATCAGGGAGTTAACGGCCGTGCTTTCCGCACCGGCGACACCCAAGTTGTAGATAATATCATTGGCGAGTCCGATATTGGGCCTACCTATCAAACAACTTATCATGCCCTGGCTGTGCCCATTCTGCGGGGCAAGTGGCGGGTTGGCGTGTTTAATATAGAAAATGACCAACCCTTTACACAGGATGATGTTTTGCTGGCTGGATCAATGGCCGAAGTGATTGGACTGGCCTTAGATAATGCTGAATTATACGCCCAGTCACAACGGCGATTGGCAGCGCAAACAGCTTTACAAGAAGCAGCCTCTACGATTGCCTCGACCCTCGACTTGCCGGTTGTTTTGAACCGTATTGCAGAACAAATGGGAAAGGCAGTACAGGCGACCAGCGCCTATATTTGCGGTTATGATAAAGCCACTAAAACCTCCACAGTTCTGGCAGAATTTTACAGCGATCTTGCCAACCAAAAAGAACGTGTATCAGATTTGGGTACGGTCTACTATTTGCCTGAAGATTTTCCAGAGGGTATTGAATTTTTAGAAGAAGGTCAACCGGCTGTTACCTATGTAGATGATAAGGATTTAACAGAGGGGGAACGGGACCATCTAAAACAGTATGACGGCCGTACTATTTTGTCCATACCTTTGCAAATTGGCGGAAAAACCATTGCTTATGCCGAATTATGGGATTCATGGCAACATCGGGTCTTTACGGATAATGAGTTGAGTTTATGCCAGGGCATTGCCCAACATGCAGCCATCGCCATTGAAAATGCCCGCTTATTCCAGGCGATTGAAAAGGAACACGGCCGTCTACATGCCCTAATTGAAGCGGATGATAACGGTGTTATTTTAATTGGCGGAAGCGGAAATATGTTAGTGATCAATGCCGGGGCGCTGTCTATGTTAGGTTTAAGTGGGCAGCCAAAAGAGTGGGTAGGACGGCCGTTGCAAAAGGTCATTCAAAATCTAGTCCAAATCTCTTCCGAGGCATCTCAAATTGTGCAGCATGAATTGAATCGGTTTTGGGAAGGGGATGAAACAATTGGCGAGGGAGAAATTTCTATTGCCTCACGAGCCTTCCGTTGGCGAAATATGCCGGTGATGAATAGGATGGTTCCTCTCGGCCGTCTGATTACCCTGCATGATATTACCGAACAGCGAACATTGGAAAAAATACGTGATGATTTAACCCACACGATGGTTCATGACTTGCGCGGTCCTTTGACATCTATTTCCATTTCGTTGGATGTATTGAAAATGTTAGAAAAAAGTCCAGAACTATTTTCAGAGAAGCGGGAGCAAGCTATTGAACGGGTAGCTAATAGTACGAAGCAGTTACTGTTTTTGGTGGAAAACATTCTGGAATTAAGCCGCTTGGAAAGTGGACATTTGGAACTGGATTATCAATCTGTACACCTGGCTGAGATTGTGGAAACTGTGCTGGAGATGGAAACGCCGGTTGCCAAAGAAAAAGTTGTAGAGCTATCTTGTGAAGTGGCTGACCCGCTGCCTACCTGTTGGATTGATCGAGATTTGATTCAGCGCGTGTTGTATAACCTGGTGAATAATGGGGTTAAATTCACTACGCCACACGGCCGTGTTCACATCCGTGTACAACTACCAACATCTGAACCCGCATCATTGCTCATCACCATAACCGATACCGGGCATGGCGTCTCACCAGAGATACAAGAACAGTTATTTCAGAAGTTTTCACGGGGTACGGAACAAGCTAGAGGCAGTGGGTTGGGTTTATATTTTTGTAGGATGGTGGTGGAAGCACATCACGGCCGTATTTGGCTAGACCATAGTGATCAAACCGGTTCTACATTTTGTCTGACATTACCCCTCGCAGTTCAATAGGACCAAACATCACCGATTGAAAGGCCACAATTTCCTGCCGTTTTATCAGTTCCAAAACTGCTAACAAGGTAATAGCCACCTCTACCCGATTGATCTGTTCAGATAGCAGTTCTCGAAATGCAAATGATTCGCCTATTTTGACTTTATTGCGTAAATGAGATATTTGCCCTTCGATAGTGAGACGACGCGGCTGGACGATGGCCACACTTCCCTCACGATTTTCGGCACGGGAAAGAGCTTCATGAACAGCCGCTAACAACGACTCTACCGTAATGTCACTTAAATCCAGGCGGCTTTCCAACCGGGGCGGCGGCGCTACCCGCAAATAAGTACGCAAACCAGCCTCTTCGCGGCCTTTCAGCCAAGCGGCCGCTTGCTTAAAACGTTTATACTCCCGCAGTTGGCGAATGAGCGCTTCGGCCGGGTCTTCTTCTTCCTCGCCTTCAATGACCACCGGCGTTTGGGGTAGCAAGGCGCGACTTTTAATGAGGACCAGTCGAGCAGCCACCACAAGAAAATCAATCAACTGCTCTATCCGGTTCTCTTTCAGCTTTTCCACCTGTTCTAAATATTGTGCCGTAACGTCTACCAGGGAGACGGCCGTGATGTCTAGCTCATTGCGTTCTATCAAATGGTATAACAAATCCAGGGGACCGGAAAAAGCAGGCAGGTCAATTTTGTAATGTTTAATCATAGGGTGGGGATTGGAGATTGGGGGATTGGGAGCGAAAATCCCCAATCTCCAATCTTCGAGTAATCATCATAATAGGGAAACTGCCAAAATAATGGCAATAACAACTAAGGTAAAGACACCGATAAGAAGAAACAACTGACGGTCTTTTTCGCGTTGGACAGCCCGGCGGCGGGCATTCTCTTGCAGGCGAACTTTTTCATCAGCCATCATTTGTGCCATACGATTGTCAGAAGCGATACGCTCTTGTTCTTTGATGTCCCGTGACCAGGCCATTTGTTCATTCAGGCGGTCAGCCGTGGCGTGGGAGTGGGTTTGGTTGAGCAATTGGAAGATGTCCATGGCGGCGCCACACTGTCTGCAATATTCGTCACCAGACCAGTTGATCGTCTGGCATTTCTGGCAGGTACGGGTCATCGGTTCGCCACATTCTCGGCAAAAGGGTTGATCCTGGCGATGGTAGGTTTGGCATTGGGGGCAGATGTGTCCTTCCAGGATAAATTTGCTGTTGCAAGCGTCGCAGGTGACATGACGGCCGTGTTCGCGCACATCTATCGGGTTCAAACAATTGGGACAGGCAATTTCGGTTAAGATTTCATTTGTCATAGCGTTTGTAGTATAACGGATACGGCCGTTTCACTTCCAACAGAAATTTGACCTATACTGGTTCGGCTAATTGATAAGCTGGGGAATAAGTCTCGATTTTCCACATTGCCTCTCGTGGATAAATTCGTTCACCACATTCTTCACAAATATAATATTCAAGAGCAGGGACAATATATTCTTCCCCTTTGAAATCGCCAATCCAATCTTCTTTAACCCACTTTACCTTGCCCCCACAAACTGGACAAACTGTAATCTCTAACATGATTTTATCCCCAGACAGCTTTCTTGGAGGATATAAGAAAATAATACGTTTCCACATCTGCCTCAGTAACTAACTTGCCTTTTGTGTATATCATTAACCCATCAAGATTAGTACTCTGTATCACATACAGATATTCTCGTACCTGTCGTCGGTATTGACTACGAGACCGGATTCTTTTGTAAATAGCAACGGCATTCAGGCATGATTACATTTTACCCTAAAAACACAATCGTTTCAGTAGCGCAACTTCTTAGTTCAATTCTCTTGGATACATAATGCAATAAACAAAGCCATTCATCTGAATCAGTTCTTGGGTTTCATACCGCTGTCCGATGACATCCAAGACCGGGGGCGGGTAAAACTGTGCTCGCAGGACAATCGTATCAAACGCTTGTTCATCTAACATTTGTACCATCTCTGTCAGGTCTACTTCATTGTTGTTGTACAAATTCAGTAGTTGGGTTGGATTGGTGACAATATCCTGCCCAGCCCAAAAGTTGAACCCGGCATCTTCGGCGAATGCGGCCGTGTCCCCATCCATTATACGAGCGGCAATCACCTTGCCAGCTTCTGTGTCGGCCGTATTAGGCGGCCGTCCCAACAAAGAAACCCCGGCCGCATCTACATAAGGAATGCGCTCCGGCTGACGCGGCGCAGAACAGGACGTTTGCGGGGCGATGTATACTTCGGTCGGTTTACCTAATGTGCGGGCAATCGTTTCCAAAACTGGGCTATGGGTGGGCATATGAAACATCTGATTCGCCTGAACTAGAAAAAGCACGGGGACGACACTGAGCATGACAGGATAGAGCCACCGCTTCCATTGATCATTGTCAATTGTCAACTGATAATTACCAATTGACAATTGACAAGTGTCCGTTTGCAAACAGTTGAGCAGACGGCCGAAAGCCAATCCGGTCAAAATACAACTGGCGGCAATTGCGGTGGCAAAATAAGATTCGCCCGCACCCCATTTTCCGGCCGTGACACTGTTAACTGCCGCCACCGCAAACCAGATGGAATAAGCAGACAGTCGCTCAAAGTAAAGTTGGTAGAGGGCGTAGAAAACGGCCGTCACCGTAATCACCATATGCAGCGAGAACCATTGACGGAAAAGGGCCTGCGCCTGCCCCGGCACAAAGGGATTAATATTGGCCGTGACGGTATTCAAAAACCAATAACCATTGGTCGCCCAATCAATCCACAAAAAGAGGAGGCCAGTAATCAGACCAAAGGGGATGGCCCATAAAATGGCTCGTTTGGGGTTACGGATAAAGAGGAAGATGAAGACGGCCGCCACGGTCGCATAGGCCAACTGTTTGGTGTAACCAGCCGCCAGCAGTAGCAGCATAACGATGAGCAGACGTTTGGAGTAGGTGCGGCCGTCACCCTCCTCCTTATCTATAGTCATAGTCAGCCACACCACAGCCAATGTCTCAAACATGACCATGAACATATGCTGCCGAAAAAGGGGGCCAACGTGGTACACATAGTTGGAAGCTAAAAAGGCCAAACCAGAGAGGATGGAAAGCCACGGCCGTTTTACCTGTCGCTGTACCCCGTATCCAATCGCCAATGCCGTTATCAGCGTACCCAAAAAGGAAACCAATCGTCCCGTCCAATATTGCGGCCCAAAAAGCATGACAAGGGGGGCCACAATCACATGAAACAGCGGCGGATAATTAGAGGAGTAAAATGGGTAATGATCATTGTCTCGGTACGGCCATTCACCCTGACTGAATAGAACTGTATCCATCAACTCAAACCCTTCCCCCTGATCATAATCAAAAGGAAAACGGAATAACTGCACAGCATAAATGGTGTACACCAGCAAATAACCCACAAAAGCCAGCAGCGCCAATCCAACCAAAATTCGCGACCCATAAACCGTCACTCTCTCCACCCAACCACTTGCAGACTTGCCACTTGCCACTTGCAACTTTTCATTCATGCTGGCCGATCTCCCAATGGCAAAAGTGTTAACCCAACTACAATTGCCACCCCGGCTGCTAACATTGCCTGTTTTTGGGCCGGGCCAATGCCTTGGTACTGTCCCGCCCTTAATAGATCCATACCAAAAAGGCCCACAATCGCCAATATACCCAGAGTAATAAATAAAACACCTAGCTGCCGTTTTGTCATACAAATCCTTTCTAGCTGCGTAGACTGGCGAGGTTTTTTTACGATTTCATTCAACCTTATCGGAAATAAGAAATCAGACAGGATTTACGGGATTAACAGGATTATTTCATCCTGTAAATCTTGTTAATTCTGTCAAAAAAGTCATTTCCGATAATGTATAAAAATCTCGCAGGTCTAAAATTTAGACGGGAAAGTGTATTAAATCGCTCTTTTCTTTTAATTGCAAACTACATCGTTGCACCTTTGTCTGCCAGTGTTACAATTTGGCCTCTATGGGAATTATTCTAATTTTAAAGCTGCTTGCTGTTGTATTGTTTTTGATCATGTTTCTACGACGGCCGTCGCTCCCCTGGGGCGTTGGTTTGTTGACAGTGACAACGGCCGTCTTGCTAGACACCATTCTAGGCACATTCAACCAGGAAGCGCTGCTGGCCGATTTGGGTTTTTTCTTCTACGTTCTGGCCGGTATGTTGTTCGGTGGAGCTGCTTTTTGGCTGCTGGGTGTATTGGGGCGGCCTGTCGCTTCACAAGAAGCAGGAGATGATGGGGACACGGCCGTTGCCCCCGCCACCCACAACCCCCACTCACCCCATTTTGAACCCTTTACCGATGAAGCCGGGACGGTATATAACCGTCAACTGATGGCCGACGAGATGACAAACCAATTGAGCCGAGAAGATGTAATAGATATCCTTTTCGATCTCAGCATTCCCGAAAACGAAGTCATGTGTATCCCCCAAACAATGAGCGGGTTGATCGGTAGCATTATGCAATACACCGAGACTTATAATCAGACGCCACAGTTAGCTTTGGCGGTGGAGCGCATTTTAACCCCGCCGGCGGCCGACAGTTTGCCCCGCCTAGAAAAAATCACGGCCGATTCTCCGCCACCTATTTTGCGTTATTATTTGCTAGCCCACACAAATCTGGCCCAATTGCAAGCAGCGGCCGTCCACCTACAAATAGATTGGGAACAGCTTGCCGGCGCCAACAAACAAACCAAAGTACGCGAACTACTGCTCTATCTAAAACGCCGTAACCATCTGGATGAATTGGTAGCTTATTTACCCCGGTTTGAGGTAATTGAGTAATTAGGTAATTACCAATCCTTCGGTTTCACTCAGGACAAGTCTCCCATCCCCACAGTACCAGTGTAGTTCTCTTGTCATAGAGACAACATCCCATTTACTTACACTCGATAAAAAAGGTAGATTAAAGGTCAAAGCAAGTTGATACTTTTTAACTCGTTTTCTTCCTCCTTCCTGGCTCCGGGGCCACTACCCTGGAGCCATTTTCTTTAGCGGTTTCCAACCCATTCTTGACCGGGGAACGATGGATAAACGCACCCAGGATAACCAACATTAAGCCCAGATAGATCATGACATCGGCCACATTAAAGATGCCTGGCTGCAAGGGAATTATGATGAAGTCCAAAACTTCTCCAGCCCACAGACGATCAATCTGGTTGCCCAATGCGCCGCCGATAAGGATTGCCAATCCCATGCGCGTTAACCATTGTTCCCGTGGCAGCCGGTGCAAATAAACCAATAATCCCACTACAACCGCTACCGTTAGCCAGCCCACCACAGGGCCAATCCCTTGAAACAGACCAAAGGCGATCCCTTGATTGTACGCTTCGGCAATTGTCAGGTAGGGGTTGATTTGGGTACGGCCGTTTTCCATCAAATACGCCGCTGCCCATATTTTACTAACTCGGTCAGCTAGAAATGCCAGCAATATAAGAAGATAAATCATAGATTATCCTCGGCCGTTTCACCTGCTTCGGCGGCCGCTTTCGCTTCAATCTCAGCCTGTTCGACCGCTTCATACGCCTTCTGGTTCATAAATTGCCCGCCTTGTAGGTCGGCATGGGTGATGTTGTAACGGCCGTCTAACACCACCACCGCCCGCATCCGACGAAAACATTTATTGTCCACAATCGTCTTGTGCCAGATAAACCCACTCCCCTCCCGCGCCAGATCATTATACTTATCAGCCCGAACCGTCAACAACGTACCGCAATTATCACAACGCACATAAAAGTAAATACCATTCTTATCCACGTACTCCTGCAGTTCACTCTCATCGCTACCAAACAACTTCTTAAAAAATCCCATAACCCATCAATCTCCCAATCTCCAATCTCTTAATCTCCCAATATTATATCATCTTGTCACCCCGCCCCCCTTCACCCCTTCACAAGATTATGTTAAACTTCTCCCATGGCGGCAAACAACATAGAAAAAAACGTGACCCCTTTTTGGGAAGCAGTGCAAACAGCCACCGATCCGGTGGCCTACAAACCGGAACGAAACACGGCCGTCACCATCGCCCGCCTCTCCAACCGCGAAGAACCATACTACGTCCTCAAAGAACCGAAGCGCAAAACCTATCTCCGGCTATCCGAAGAAGATTACGCTTTATGGTGGCAGATGAACGGCCGTAACCGGGTAAAAGATCTGCTTTTCTACAGCCTCAAACGATACAAAAGCCTGCCTGTCGGCCATCTCAACAATGTCATCGGCGAAATGCGACAGGGCGGTTTTTTACAAGATACCCCGGCTAACATCTACGATCAAATCAGCAGCCAGCTAAACGCCCGCGCCCCTGAAAGTCGTGGGCGGCGACTTCTGCGTGGCTTCCTTCACACCGAAATTGCCCGCGATGGCCTGGACCCATTTTTCACTAATTTATACCGTTGGACACGGCCGTTATTCTCCAGATTCGGTCAACTGCTGCTTTTCTTAATCGTCTTATCCGGTGGCGGGTTGTTTGCGATGTTGTACGGCCGTCAAGCCTACACCATGACCGGTAGTGGCTTTGTTGGCGCTCTTACACTCATCATTGCCAATTTGCTGGTGATCGGTATTCACGAACTGGCGCATGGTCTGGCGGTTAAACAGATCGGCCGTGAGCTAGACCGGGGCGGGTTTTTGCTTTATTGGGGACTACCCGCCTTCTTTGTAGATACCCGCGACACCTGGATGTCTTCCAGCCGCGACCGCATCCTTGTCTCCTGGGCCGGCCCCTATTCTGGACTTATTCTGGGTGGATTGGTCAGTTGGCTGTTGACGGCCGTGGCCCTCTTCATACCCCAAATCAGCGACCGTCTCATCGCCACCTTCCTCTACCAAGTCAGCTTTCTGGCCTACCTCAGCGTCATCATCAACCTCAACCCTTTGCTAGAATTAGATGGCTACTTTATCCTCATGGATTGGTTAGAAATGCCCGGCTTACGCGCCCGCGCCTTCCGCTTTTGGCGGCAACAGTTTTGGCCCAAATTCAAGGCGACAACCACACCACGCCGCTTTTGGCAGGAACTAAACGCCACCGAGCGCATTTTTACCTTTTTTGGCGCATTGGCTTTTCTCTACTCCATTTTTGCCTTGTGGTTGGCGCTTAACTTCTGGCATTCTCGCCTGGCGCCCTTTGCCCAAAGTTTGTGGGCACGAGGGTTTTGGGGACGGTTACTGTTGGTGCTATTAACGGCCGTCATCCTCATCCCCACCCTCTACTACCTCACCCTCCTACTGTGGAACCGTATCCAGGCCGCCATTCGCTGGTTAGCCCACCGCGACCTGTTAGCCCGCCCCGATGTCCTGACTCTGCTCACCGGCCTGCCCATCATCATCGGCCTCCCTCTCATCTGGTTTGGCCTGGGACGACTGCCGGCCGGGAATATCTGGCGGCCCATGTTTATCTGGTTGCTGTATTTACTTGTAACCGTCCAGTTAGGCAGCATCGCCCGCCAACTACCTGGCTCACGTTTTCAATGGGCTGTTTGGGCATTGGCGGCCGCCCCCCTGGCCCTGTCCCTGTCCTGGTTAGCCGAAGACGCCACCTTCTATTATGACTTGAGTTTGATGGCCGCCTCCGCCACCATCTTAGCCAGCGGCATTGTGGCCTGGTTCACCATCAACCCCAAATGGATGGTGCGTTCAGACCGTCTGGCATTGGCCGCATTCACCCTCATCGGGATCGGTATGTTTGCCATTCAGATGCAAATTGGCGGCGAGGCGCTGCGCGAAAACGGCCGTTGGTTAGCGGCCGCCTTCATCACTTCCTGTACCTATTTTGGGTTGGCTTTGATGGCCCCCCTGCTGCTCAATTTTTTCCGCTCCCGCTTTGCCCTACCCTGGGGCATATTAGTGTTGGCAATGGGGTTAACACCGTGGCTGCTGCTTTTTCCCCGGCTGCAAATTCCTGTTCTGGCGCTGTGGCTGTTTGCAATTTCCCTTTATTTGCTGTTGGGGCTGTTGGCTCAATTTGGCCGTTACGAGGCAGATTATGAGCAAACGGCCGCATTTAGCGAACGAGAACGATTGATTAACGGCTTCAACCATTTTATGGCCGCCCTTTTTACCAGTTACGAAGCTGTCTTTGGCGGCCGTCGCTTGGGCGCCATTCAAGTCGAAATTCGCAGCCTGGGTTTGTTGGATCCCGATCTCAGCATTTTGCAGATTGGGGAACAGGCTCGCCATGCCTTGTTGGTCGCCGTAGACCGTCTGGATGATCTGGCCGGAACCCCCTTTACGCGCAAAGCGGGGCAAGCTGCTTATGACAGCCTGCCCTGGCTGGAAGCGGAAACGTTGGCCCGGCATGTGCTGGCCCATACGCAGTGGGGGGCGGGGCTGGCACAAGGCTTCATCCTGGCCCGCGACCACCGCCGCGAACTCATTCGGCAAGCGGATGTTTTTGCTGGCCTGGATCGGGATGGGGTAGCGGAAGTGGCGGCGGCTATGCAAACACAAACGGTGCGGAAAGGGGGAATGATGGCTCGTCACGGCCGTGAAGCCACCCACTTCTTCATTGTTGATACAGGAGAGGTTACTGTCCTGCACAATGAACAACAAGTCGCCACTTTAAGCCGCGGCGCTGCCTTTGGCACAAATGCCCTGGCGGGAGAAGGAGATTACAGTTTTAGCTATCAGGCAGTGTCGGCCGTGACTCTCCTCACCCTCCACCGCGACGACTTTGATCCCCTGCTGCGGGCCGACACCACGCTGGCCCGTCAAGTCAGTTCCGGCGTGCAGGAACGCAATTTACTGCGACGAATGCCTTTGTTCAGCAGTCTCAGCCCCCAGGAATTAGCCACGATTGACGCCAGTCTGCAAAAAAAGCGCATCCCCGCCGGAACCACCTTCATCCAGCAAGGGGACGCTCGTTCTCACCTGTTCATCATTGCTCAGGGCGCGGTGGAACTGTTTATCACCACCAGTGGTCAGGAAGAAGTTGTCGGACGATTGGGGTCAGGCGAACATTTTGGGGAATACGCCCTGTTTGCCGACATGCCTTACTCCGCCAGCGGTCGGGCCACGTTGGATACAGAACTACTGCTGCTAGACGAACCCCGCTTCGATGCCCTGGTCGTGAAATATGACCGTATGACACATTATGTGGAACAGTTGGGCAGCGGCCGATTGTTGGTTACGCAACGACATACACCTTTGCCTTCTTAAGAGAAAAACATCTCCTGGCTTCAATTGTCAAGAGATAACCGATTAGTAAGAGGATACCTCAAGTAGGGTCTATAAGAAGTTCGGTCACACTGGCAGGGCCGTTAAGGGTCACCACAAGATGGTTCAAAATATCACGCCCAACAATTCCTTCGTCTGTGTTTTCCTGGGCAACGACACGAAGATAGAAGGTTTGTTCCACCAGACGTAAGGCCACCGAATATACATCAACAATATGTGATCCTTCCATAAAATCACGCACATATCGCGTTTCTTCGAAACGTGCCCCAACTGACTCCAAAACAAGTATCGGCAACATCGTCGCATCGGCTCCTGAATCAACCTGCGCTATTATCGTGATGGGAAAGTCATCCCCATCATAGTTCCCTACTTCAATTTCAACGAAAGGGGCAGACGGTGAATATCTGCGGTTGTAATCAAATGAAAATATTTTCATCGTTAGGGAATCAGACGAGGAGAACCAAGCCGCAATGGGGCTGGAGGCTCTGCTGTAATTTGCCGGATCAACACGATCTGATCTGGGTATTGGGCATCAATACGCAGCCTAAGTCTCCGGTGGTCGGCATCATGGTCTACTAATTTTCCTTGATGAAACGCGGCGTACTCTTCTGGATATTGCTGCCACAATTCGCGGCGTTGGGATTCAAAAACGGCCGTTTGCTCAAGCATTTCGGCACGCCGTTCGTTTTTATGAAACCGGGTCGTACCGGTTTTGGCGCGTACAATTGCCACATCATCCTCTACCACCAACTCCAGTTCCTCTGCATGGGGGAAATAGGTTAAAGGAATAATAACTTCATCTTGTCTCACTTGAATGGGCAAACTGTTCATAGGAACTCTCTCCAATCTGTTATGGATATAATATAACAGAAAGGGGAAAGGTGCATTTTATCTATAGCCTTTCGTCTAATCCAGAGTCGAGGCTTTAGCCGGGAGAGGCGCTAAGGTAAACCCTGGCTAAAACCTCGACTCCGGAGGGAAGTTAGCATTTTCTCAAGGGCGGCGAACACCCTCTACCCACCCCGGTCGTGGACAAAGATGTCCCACGCACTATTGGTATCATCGCTGAAAAAAAGAAAAATCCTATGATGAGAATAGCTAATCCTACTGACAATCCTACTTTGCTCCGCCGGTCCCCGTATGAGATCAATATTGTTGATTGGGTCGCATTCTATGGGTTGCATATTTATTCGGGTAGGGAGTGCGACCACAATGAGCGCGTGCATCAGTTCTTGAAGATTATCAGCGCTGAGTTGGTAACCGGCATCGAACATTAATTGATTAAAATCACGCGGCATGATGTAATCTTTGTTTTGTCGAAAAAAGATGTCGCCAAAGCGAGGGAAACTGGGTTGTGTGCGAGAATTCCCTGTCACTACATACATCTCCGTTTCTGGAAACACCTTCGTATGTCGCTTTTTCTTTTGCGGCTCCCGTCCAAAAATATTCCCATATTGTTTGACAGCCATCATACCATGACGTTAACATTTTTTTTAGTAAAGTCATTTCTTGCGTCTGGAATCGTGGATTTAGAAGAAGCAGAACGAAAACGCCGCCGGCAAGCGCTGGCAGCGTTATTGTCGTTGGATGCACCTGTAACAGATTGGGAACAAATGGAGGAAGAGATTATCAGTGGGGCGCTGGAGTGAATGAAGATATTATCTTTGTGGATGTTAATGTGTTTATGTATGTGGCCGGAAAACCGCATAAGTATAAAGAGGCTTGTGTCTGGTTATTAACTGAAATCGGCAACGGCCGTCTGCCAGCCACAATTGATGCATAACAAAGATTAAACACTAACAGCCTGCCGATAAACGCTGTGAGCATAAACGACCAGACTGGCGCTCCAGGTCAGGGGAGATTCAGATTCATACCAGCGGGTTTTCAGATATTGACCTTGTTCATCATACACTTCATGGACAATGCCATCACGCAAGATAACGTGTTGTATTTTGTCCAGTAGTTGAGCCGCTTCCGTTAAACGGCCGCACCGCACCAACGCCATCACATGCCAACTCCCCAACCATAACCAGGCGGCCGAGGTATGATAATTAGCAATACCGCCCAACTTGTTCTCAAAGGCAACGTAGGCACGGCCGTAATCCAGATTCGTGCATTTCGTCGGTACAGGATCAGCCATGCCAAAAGCAGCCATACTGTTCAAAATACGGTTAGCCTGCTGTGGTGTCGCCAATCCCCAGGCGGCCGCTAACACATTACCATCACTGCTCAAGATATGGTTAAACTGGCGGCTGGTAATGTAAAATCCCTGGCGCTCATCCCAAAAATGCTCATTGATAGCTGCGGCCAACTGCTGCTCCTGCCTTTGAAACGTATTGGCATCCTCTCCATAACCATATTTGGCCGCATCCAGGGCAAATTCATGCAACGCTTTCCAATACAGCACATTGGTGTAATGAACAGCCCCTTTGCGCTTGATAGAATCAGCCCAGTCAGTATACGCGCCCTGATGCAGCAAGCCATCCGCTTGCAACGCTTGTTCCTCAACCCAATGCAATGCCTGCTTCAATGCTGCCCAATGTTGGCGGGCAAATGATTCATCCTGATAATGACGCAAATAATTTAAGGCGGCGATGACCAGCAGGGAATTCCCGTCCAAAGAGATAGTGCGATGGGCAGTATGATACTTGGGACGCAGCGGTTTGGCGGTGGGCTGCTGGCGGGCAAAGAGAGAGTGGAAATAACGATCTACCAGATTGGTGGAATGGATTTTGACAGGAAACTGCCCATCCTCGCGCTGGAAATGCAAGTACAGCTCCAGGGTTTCTTTGAGTGTGCGTTTTTCGCCCATTTCTACCAGACCAAAACTGGCAAAGCCGAAATCACGCGCCCACGGTTCGCGGAAGTTGCGCCAGCCGGCCCATAAGATGGTTTTGCGGGTTCCGTCGGGCAGATGGCGCTCTTCGATGCCTGAGCGCACATTAGCGGCCGCAATCTGAAAAGCCACCTCCGTTTCAGGCAAAGCCTGGGGGCTGTCGGGGATGTGATGCCGCCGGTGAGTCAGGGCCGGTTGTTGCAGCAGCCGCTGTAAGTAGGAAACCCCACCCCAGAAAAAAGCTCCAAAAAAGAAGGCGAAGATGAGTGACGGCCGTAGAAAAAATTTACGTGATGGTTTGTTGTTGTTTGTCATAAGTAGTTTTCAGTGTTCGGTGTTCGGTTTACTGATGACTGAACACTGCTTACTGAACACTGGCCTCAACTGTGCCGCCAGAAACCGGGCTGCCTGACGTTCTGACCAACAGCGAAAGTGTCCTGGTCTGCCTTCCACAAAACCAACGTGCCCCCCAATTTCCGTCAGACCAGCTTGAATATAATGATTATCGAACAGGATTTGGCGGGGCACATCTTGGGGATCAAAGACAGGATCATCCATCGCCCGCAATATCAGGGTAGGGATGGCAAGATGGGGCAGGTATTTGCCGCAGCTGTTTTCAACATAATATTCCTGGACACTGCCGAAACCATAGAGAGGAACGACCAAGGCTTCATCTATTTCGCGAAAAGTTTGGGCCGCTAAAACCTGTTCCATGTCCACTTTGTCGCTGATGAGATGGGCACGGGCCTGGGCTTTTTCCCGAATGGAACTGAGAAACATACGTTGGTACATCTGGCTAAATCCAGTTTGCACAGCTAGAGTGCTTTGTTCTAAATTGAAGGGAGGAGAGATGGCCACGGCCGTGACCAATGGCGTATTCTGACCCTGTTCCCCCAAATATTTCAGCAGGATGTTGCCGCCCAATGAAAAACCAACGGCCGCCAAAGGTACATAAGGATACCACTCCCTCAACTGCTGAATGACAAAACTGACATCATCTGTCATGCCAGCATGATAAGATTTGGCCCGCCGGTTAATAACACCGCTGCAAGAACGATAATTGATACCCACACTGCGAATACCATGTTGTGCCAACTGCCGATACGTTTCGCAAGCATACCCTTTGCGGGCATTGCCTTCCAACCCGTGCAGCAGCAAAACCAGGGGGACAGATTCGTCCAGCGGAAAACCGGGCACTTCGGGGAAATCCAGATCAAGAAAATCACCATCTGGCGTATCTATGCGCCAACGATGAAAGATAAGCCCATTCTGACGACGAGCCAGACGGCCGACAACAGTTTGCGTATGCCCGTTGGTAATGCCGCGTGCGGGCTGAAATGGTTCCAGTTGTATGAGGTTGAGCATAATCTGTTTACGTCCTTACCCGTATTATTTTAAGTTTTTCCTAAATTGGCAAGATGGTTTTTTGTACTGTGGCCGGGTCATGATATGATTTTGGGATGAGTGATTATCCTTATACTGAATTATCCCGTTTTGAAGTGGATGCGCTGGGTATCCATACATCTTACTACACGGCCGGTCAGGCCAACGGCCGTCCACCCATCATCCTGTTACATGGTACGTCTACCTCTGGCGATAGTTTCCGGGAAACGATGCATGAATTGGCCGATGATTACTGGTTGATTGCCCCCGATATTCCCGGATTTGGCTTTTCAGAAATCACTGTCCCATACACTTTTCCCCATTTAATTGAGTGGCTGGCCGCTTTTCAGGCCGCGTTGCATTTACCGCCGGCGGCCGTCATCGGGCACTCATTTGGCGGCATGTTAGCCACTACTTACGCCCTTAGTTACCCGGAAGATGTTGACCGCCTGCTGCTGCTGGCTCCAGCCATTTTGATAGCCCAATCCTGGCCGGAAGCGCCGGTTAAAATTGGCATTTCTCTAGGATTAGTAGATGTGGGATCAGCCGTCACCCAAAAATCACCATTGGTACAACGGGTCATAAAAGCGCCCTTTCACAATCCTCCACTACAAAATAATACCGTGTGGCAGCGACGTTTGCGCGATTATGAAAATGCCCGCGCCTCGGCTGCTGTCATCAAAGCATTGGCTGGATATGATGTTCGTCCCCAGCTTCGGCGCTGGCAAAAACCAGTGTCGTTGGTATGGGGCAAAAATGATCCTGTCCTAACCGCCGCCAATGCGGCCGAACTAACAACGTATTGGCCCCAGGCAGAAAAGCACATTTTACCAAACTGCGGCCATGTACCAATGATCGAAAAACAGCCAGAATTCCAGCAGATTGCCCGACAATTCTTAAACCGCAGTTTGATTACTTTAGGAGAAGCATATTGAAAGTTATATCTGTATTTGGCAGCAGCGCGCCCCAGTCAGGCAGCCCCGACTATGAACAAGCTCGTTTAGTAGGACGATTATTAGCCGAAGCAGGCTGTGCGGTGGCAACGGGAGGCTATGGGGGCATTATGACGGCCGTTTCCCATGGCGCATCAGAAACAGGCGGCCATGTCATTGGCGTGGGGTCACAGCGTATTGAGCAGTATCGTCAAGACGGTATGAACCCCTATGTTACGGAAACAGTCATGTTTGGGAATTTGACAGACCGGCTGCTGCATCTGGTGCGGCACAATGATGGCATCATTGCCTTGCCAGGCGGCATCGGCACAATTTCTGAAGTGGCGCTGACCTGGAGTTTGCTGCAAGTAGGGGAAATTGATCCCCGGCCGTTTGCCCTCATAGGCTCACTCTGGCAAACAACAATTGAGACCTTTGCAAACCCTATGTACGTCCGAGAAAAAGATATGCGCCTGCTTGCATTTTCTTCTTCGCCAGAATCGGCCGTCGCCCATGTAACGAGGCCGCACTGATGACGGCCGTATTGTTTCTAAAATTAGGCGGCTCCCTCATCACCGACAAAACAGGGGTCGAAGCGGTGCGTACCGATGTACTGCATCGTGTGGCTCAAGAAATCAGCCAGGCACGCCAGGTAATCCCAGATTTACAATTACTGTTGGGACATGGCAGTGGCTCTTTTGGGCATGTGGCAGCCACGAAATATGGAACCCGGCACGGAGTACACAATGCCAGCCAATGGCATGGCTTTGCTAAAGTGAGCGCGGCCGCCCTCCGTTTGAACCGGCTGGTAGTTGAAGCGTTACTGGCGGCCGGTGTACCCGCTATCAGTTTGTCGCCCTCAGCATCGGTGCAATGTGTGGACGGCCGTATAACCGAAATCGCTGCCAAACCGATCCAAAATGCCCTGGCGGCCGGGCTGGTTCCGGTGGTATATGGGGATGTTGCTTTTGACACAGTGCGGGGCGGGACCATCATTTCTACAGAAGAGATAATGATGGCGTTGGTGGGAGCGTTGCGGCCGTCGTGGCTGCTGCTGTCTGGAGAAACAGCGGGGGTATTGGATACTGGGGATCAATTGATTCCCCAAATATCAACCCAAAATTACGCCGCCATTGAGCCAGCTCTGGGCGGTTCCCGCGGCGCCGATGTGACCGGGGGCATGGCGACCAAAGTACAAAACATGCTATCTCTGGTGCAAACCCATCCCGAATTGACTATCCGCATCTTTTCAGGATTGGCAGCCGGTGTAATTGCCCGCACATTGGCCCAACCGGCCGCGGCGGGGGGAACGGTCATTACGAGTTTTCAGTAATCAGTGTGCAGTGTACAGTTTTCAGTCTTGGCACTGAGGATTTCTTTAGAACTGAACAGCCCTGGAATATTTACTTTATACTGCCCTCTCTCATTTTCCCTGCCACACAGGATCCCGTTTTTCAGCAAATGCGCGTGGCCCTTCCTGAGCATCTTCTGAGGCCAACATTGTTTCATATGCGTACAACGTACCGCTACGCATCAGAGCGTAACAGGCTTCAATATCTAGCGTTTCGGTGGCTCGCGTCACTTCCTTAACGGCCGCTATCGCCAGCGGCGCGGCCTGGATAATTGTTTCTGCAAAGGCACGAGCTTTGGGCAGTAGCTGATCCGGCGGCACAACAGCATTAACCAGCCCCCACTGCCGCGCTTCCTCGGCCCCCATACGCCGTCCGGTAAGCAACATCTCCATCCCAATCTGGCGTGGCAGCCGTTTGGGCAAACGGAAAGAGGCTGCATCTGCCAATATGCCCACAAAGATTTCCGGCAAGAAAAATTGAACATGATCAGCTGCCACGATCAGATCGCAGGATAAAGCCAGTTCAAAGCCGCCGCCTACCGCCATGCCGTTAACGGCCGCTATCACCGGCTTATTCAAATCATGCAGTTCAGTCAGTCCGGCAAACCCCCCCAGCCCATAATCACTCTCAATCGTCTCTCCCTCCGCAGCCGCTTTCAAATCCCACCCAACGGAAAAGAATTTCTGGCCAGCGCCAGACAGAATCGCTACCCGTAAAGAAGGGTCATCCCGAAATTCGCAAAATAGCTCACCCATCAAGTGGCTTGTAGCAGCATCAATGGCGTTTGCTTTGGGTCGGTCAAGAATGATCTCCAGAATTTGCCCGGTTTGTAATACTTGTAGTGGGTTGCTCATGATTTTCTCTCTTTTGGATGGCAACAACGGATTTTAATAAGGAATGGATAAAAAGCCCTTTTCCTTATCCGTTTTTTTCTCTTATCAGTTGTTGCCTTTCCTGTTCACTATTCACTGCTACAATATTCTGATCGTAGCATCAACTGCTACGATGCCTTTTCCCGCTGGCAGGGCAAAGAGTGGGTTGATATCTACTTCTACAATATCTGCGGCGTGTGCTTCGGCAAAGTGAGCCAGGTTCATGACTGCGGCTACGATAGCCTTCTTGTCTGCTGCTAGCTTGCCCCGATACCCGTCCAGAAGCGGAGCCATTCTCAGGGAGGAAAGCGCTTCCTCGACTTCGCCAGGCGTGGTGGGCAAGAGTAAAATCGCCCGATCTTGCAGCAGTTCAACCAACACGCCGCCGACCCCAATCATCAAAGTTAGGCCAAATTGAGCGTCGCGGGTGATGCCCATGATCATTTCTGCTACTGGGCTGGGGGTCATCACTTCTACCAGAAAATTCTCACTCAAATGCCGCAACTGTTCCACCGCCTGCTGTACCTCTTGTGGATTTTGAACGTTGAGAAATACACCGCCAACGTCTGATTTGTGGATGATGCTGTTTGACAACAACTTGATGGCTACAGGAAATCCGATTGTCTGGGCAGATGTGATCGCTTCGTCGGCTGTGCAAATGATGAATTTAGGAGTAGGAATACCATAATCGCGGATAATGCGCTTGCTTTCAGCTTCATTCAGGGTGCGTACCTGGCCTTTATTTTGGAGTGTGGGGGTTAACGGCCGTATCTCCCCCACCACTTTTTGCCTTTCATAAATCCAGGCTGCACCACGAATGGCGATCAGGCTTTCCTCAATCCCCTGCATCGGTGCAACCCCTTGTTCCAGCAGCATCTCTCTCGCAGTATGCGGCAAATTTTCAGGCAAAGAGGCCACCACCGCGCCGCGCGCTCCCCGCTCCTTGACAGCGCGGCAAAAGGCGCGGGCTGTTTTGATCCAGGCCGCATCATCGCAGCGATCTGCCCGTGGATAATCCAGCAGCTTCAATGTGATCTCCTGCGTACCCAGCATCATAGCGGAAAAGCAGCGCGTTTGTGTTTCCTCATCTCCCCAAATATAGGTGTGATAATCTAGTGGATTGCTCAGGGCGACCTTGCTGCCCAAAGCCACATGGAGCGCATGGCGCTGTTTCTCTATCAGCGGTGGCATGGATAATCCCAGCGAAGTCGCCGCATCCGCCACCAGCCCTGCCTCCCCACCAGAACAGCTAATCGAAGCAATCTGGTTGCCGGGCAGCGACCCGATGACAGAGAGAAATTTCAACGCTTCCACAAACTGGGGCAATGTGTGTACACGCATAACACCGCATCGGGAAAATAGCGCATCGACTAGCTGGTCGGCCCCAACAAGGGAACTAGTATGGCTCATTGCAATTTGACGGCCGAGTTCAGACGTGCCTGATTTTAGAGCTACGATGGGAACGCCTTTTGCCAACGCTTTTAGAGCTGCACGAGAAAAAGCGGCCACATCAGTGAGGCCTTCAAAGTGGATACCGATGGCGGTGATGCGCTCGTTGGTAATCAATGTTTCAATATATTCGTGCAGCGTCACGCCTGCCTGATTGCCAACTGAGATAAGGTACGCAAGTGGCAGGGAACGCTGCTGCATGGTCAGGTTCAAACCGATATTGCCACTCTGGGTGATAATTGCCGCGCCCTGCTCTACGCGACG
>JAAEOP010000615.1 GCA_024223125.1 Chloroflexota bacterium | reverse complement strand
TTGGATGACGATGAAGGCTTGAGTTCCTGTTTGTTGCAGAAAGGTGTCGAGGTTGTCAACGGCCGTTTCCCGCGCAAACAGTTCGCGCACCAACGTTTCATTGGGGGCGTGGGTAAAGTGGAAGGGGGCGTCGCTGGGGGGCAACGGCCGTTCGGGGAACTTCTCGTAATCATACACATCCGCATCGCCCCAGCGCAAAACGCGCAGGGTGTACTCAGCCGGGTAAAATACAAAAGCGTAAATCAATGCCAGACCCATCAAGCCAAGCAATGTCGCTAATGTCCAGACAACGCCTTTTTTAATTTTGCTCATAAGCATCACCAACTTAAACACTGTTTAGTTTGAGCCGCTAATTTTGTAACTTAACTTGTCGCCCAATAACGGCCGTTGCCAGCAGCACAACCGTCCCCGCCACAATCCCCGCCAGATGCACCCATTCCGCCGCCAACAGGAGGCGCAGCGACACGCCCACCACCATCAACGCCGCTGTCAACACCCATGATTTCTCTGATTTACCTTTCTAAAATCCTTCTCTAAAATTCTTCACGCTGAAATTGATGGATGGAAACGGCCGTAAACAGCCCCACAAATCCCAACACAGCCAACACAGGCAGCCACGAAAATGGCGGTGCGCCCAAAATAAGCGATTCCACCACAGACAACGCCTCATTTTCCACGCCCACAGCCAGCCGCCACGGCAACACATGCGCCAAAGCCGGCACAATCCCAATCAACAGTTGCGAGCCAAAAGCTAAGGCCAACGGA
>JAAEOP010000614.1 GCA_024223125.1 Chloroflexota bacterium | reverse complement strand
GTTTCCAGCTATTTAAAAAAGCCCGAGGAAACAGCCTCATCCTTTGTCGAACTGGACGGTGAAAAATGGTATCGCACGGCCGACATTATGTCCATGGACGAAGACGGTAACCTTTATTTTGTCGATCGAACGGTGGATACTATTAAACACAAGGGATACCGGGTTTCCGCATCAGAAATCGAAGCGGTGCTTCAGGACCACCCGGCGGTTGTGGCTACATGTGTCATTGGTGTGCCGGATGAAAAAGTAGGAGAAAGGATTAAGGCATACGTGGTGCTCAAGGAAGACATCAAGGGCATCACCGGCTACGAACTCATCAAGTACTGCCGCCAATCTATGGTGTCATACAAGGTCCCACAGTACATCGAATTTAGGGACATGCTGCCCAAATCCAAGGTTGGGAAACTCCTGCGGAGAGAGATTCGGGACGAAGAGAAACGGATGAAGGACCAGTAGAATTGGTCCTATACCCTTTACCTGGTGCCTAAATCACCAAGTCTTTAAACCTATAACTTTTAACTTTCCATAGGAAAATACAATGGATTTTACTCTGAGCAAGGAACAGCAGGATATTGTCAAGGCCGCACGAAAATTCGCCCATGGTGAGTTTCCGGAACGGGCACTTGAGTTTGACCGGGAAGAAAAATTTGATTTGAAGATATGGAAAAAGGCCTGCGACCTGGGATTTGTCGGGGTGTTCATCGAAGAAGAATATGACGGCGCCGGATACGGATTTTTTGAACATTGCCTGATTAACGAGGAGTTCTGGGCTGTTGAGCCGGGCATGGCCGCACAAATACTTTCAACGACATTCGGGGCCGAACTGGTTCAGCTATACGGCACGCAAGCGCAAAAAGAGGTCCTGTTGCCAAAACTGGTGGCAGGTAAAGCCATGATGGGAACAGCCATTACCGAACCGGATGCAGGCTGTGATGTTACTGGAGCTATAACCACTGCTGTCAAGGATGGGAGTGAATGGGTGATCAACGGAACCAAGATGTTCACCACCAACGGGAACCTGGCCGACGTAATACTGGTGTTTTGCCGGACGGATCCGGAAAACCCTTCCCGGCACGGACTGCACAGCTTCATTCTGGTTCCCACAGATGCACCGGGTTACAAAGCCACAAAGATTCATGGTAAGTTGGGTATCCGCGCTTCGGACACAGCGGAAGTTTCCCTGAAGGATGTTCGAGTGCCGCAGGACAATCTGGTCGGAAAAGAGGGAGAAGGCTTTTACGAACTGATGGCATTTTTCAACCGAACCCGTCTGCACGTCTGTGCCCAGGCTGTGGGATTAGCCCGGGCAGCCCTTGAAGAATCGATTCGCCACACAAAGGGCAGGAAACAGTTTGGCCGGCCGCTTGCTTCTTTCCAGGTCACCCGGTTTAAAATCGCAGAAATGGCTACAAAAATTCGAGCGGCCCGTAACCTTTACTATGAGGCGGCATGGTCGGCCGATCACGGAAATATAGATCATGCCCTTATCGCCATGGCCAAGTGGTTCTCCGCAAAAATTGCCGTGGAGTGCGCCGACGAGGCCTTACAGATGCCCGGCGGATATGGATACATTGACGAGTACAAAGTCCAGCGACTATACCGGGATGCCAAGATTCTGGAGATTTACGAAGGAACAAAGGAGATGG
>JAAEOP010000613.1 GCA_024223125.1 Chloroflexota bacterium | reverse complement strand
TTGACCACTGCCTTTGCCCGGAATAATCTCAATAGTTTTTATTCGCTTTTCAAGAGCTTCCTGCACAACTCGATTAAGTTCTTTGTCAATTTTATCTCCCCGATTGTAAATATCATGTAGATCAAGCTTGATTTTTGCCATGTCTGTATTTCACTGATTCTTGCCATTCAATTAATTTAGGCTGCCCCAACGGTGAGCATTGGTAGCAGGTGGGTGGGACGAGACTCGCCGCCGAAACGGAAAATCTCAAAGCCACGAAAACGCTCAAAAAAACGCGCCGCGTACCCACCTATCCACTGCACGCATTGTTGGGCAGCATTACTCAGCTATGTTCCTGCCTTTTGCAACTCCAAAAAATATTTCAACTCTCCCGTCTTATATAATCCATACCATGCTTCTAACGTCTTATTTGAATAAATGCCCAGCTTCTTGAAAATATGATAAGCAAATTCGATAGGTGCGGTTGCACTCGCTGTGATTAGATTACCATCCGTCACTGCTGGCTCTTCTTGATAATACTTTCCGCCTTGATAGTTGGTGGCCTGCAAATATACAGCCGCATTGCTGGTATGCCGCACATTGTCGAGAAGACCTGAAATCGCTAACCCGGCAGTGGCTCCGCAGATTGCCGCAACTGGCTTAGCGACCTTCAAAAACAGTTTTGCCAAGCTGACCACTTCGCTGTGTTGTCCGGATTCCCATCCTGCACCACCAGTAAGGATTAGCATTGCGCATTCTGATGGTCGAATCTCTGCTAGCGTAATGTCAGGAATGATGGTAAGCCCACCAATTGTCTTCACCGGTTGTTTGCTCACGCCCGCAGTTTTGACAACAAAGCTACCCGGAAATCGCTGAAATGCAGGATTGTTAATACCGGTGATCGCAAAGCTTGGTTCCCAATCGGAGAGAGTGTCAAAGATGTACAAATAGACGGTTTGAATTTCCATTATTTAGCCTCATTATGCTGCACAATGCGTCACTCACCTGCCCATCGCAGGTGGGTCGGGTGCAGGGCATGTTAGGCCGCGCCAGCGGCCCCTGCATCCGAGTGAGTGGCGGGTTAGGCATTGCAATCTTCCCCAAAATCATTTGTCACGTTCTATTGGACTGAAGTCTTTTTTATGTTGCCAACTGATACCCTGATCCCACATATTGTGGATTTCTCTCTTGTAAAAATCATACCAATGGCCAT
>JAAEOP010000612.1 GCA_024223125.1 Chloroflexota bacterium | reverse complement strand
TCGCTTTAGAAACCGGGTTTTTCGTAATCCAATTTGGTTTGACCGGCAAATTAATTCTGGAATATCAGCAGATTTGCCGATGAACTTGTAAAAAACCCGGTTTCTTGCCTCCGTTATTTCAAAGTCTCGTTGTAGTACTATGCAGCAATTCTTATACCCCCACCGTTTCTCAGAAAGTGGGGGTAGTGGTAGAATAAGGCCGGACAATTATCCACACCCGAAAGGACATTGACTATGACCTACATGGCGCACCGTGTCAGTAACTTTGGCACCACCATCTTTTTTGAAATGACCGATCTGGCTAACCGGCATCAGGCCGTTAACTTAGGCCAGGGTTTCCCTAATTTTCCTGGTCCCGACTTTCTTAAACAGGCCGCCGTTGAGGCCATCCGAAACGATGTGAACCAGTACGCACCTGGTAGTGGGCGACCCGGCTTGCGGGAGGCCCTTGCCCAAAAGATGGAGCATTTTTATGACCTTTCAGTCAACCCGAATAGTGAAATTCTTGTGACTCACGGCGCTACCGAGGCCATTTTTGCCACCGTTCTGGGCCTGGTTAATCCCGGTGACGAGGTTATTGTCTTTGAACCCTATTATGATTCCTATGTGCCTGCCATCGAGATTGCCGGGGGTATCCCGCGGTTCTACACCTTGCGTCCGTCCGACTGGACCATTGATCCGGAGAAGCTGACCGCCCTTTTTTCGGACAAAACCAAGCTTATTCTCATCAACACCCCCCATAATCCGACCGGCAAAGTTTTTAGTGAAGCAGAACTCCACCTGATTGCCGACTTATGCCAAACCCACGACGTTATCGCCATGACCGATGAGGTTTACGAACATATCATTTTCGACGATTGCCGGCACATCTGTATGGCGACC
>JAAEOP010000611.1 GCA_024223125.1 Chloroflexota bacterium | reverse complement strand
GACGTACTGCGCGGTTTTGCGTTATTAGGCATTTTAGTAATGAATATGTCCAGCTTTGCCATGCCGCTTGCCTACTCTGACCCCACAGTTTACGGCGGTGACGATATGTGGAATCGTCTGGTTTTCAACCTGGGCCACATTTTCGCCAACCAAAAAATGATGGCCCTGTTTTCGATGCTGTTTGGGGCCTCGGTCATGCTGATCACGCAAAATATGGAGAAAAAGGGAAAATCACCATTTCGGTATCATTACGTTCGCAACATCTGGCTGCTGGCCTTTGGTTTCTTGCACAGCACCTTTCTCTGGATGGGTGATGTGCTGATGATTTATGCCGGTTGCGCGTTTATCCTCTACTGGTTCCGCAAAATGGCTCCCAAATGGCAGTTTGGCCTGGGGCTGGCTATCTTTTTGCTCCCCGCCCTGAGCAACGCTTTCGTCGGAAACACCATCCAATCCCTGCCCCCCGCCGACAGACAACATCTACAATCCAACATGGCCACGTCCGAAGCGGATGTGGCAGACGAACTCGAATACTTCCGCGGCCCATATGCCCCGCAACTCGCTTACCGCCTGGGCATCTACGCTGAGGACGACTATTCTTATGAAGCATCATACAGTGAACCATCCAGTGAGGCATACACAGACATGCAAGCCTTGCTTGAAGTAGATGCCGTCATCGACTACTCAGGGCGCGCGTTTGGGATGATGTTGATGGGGATGGCCTTTTTCTCGTGGGGCATCCTGT
>JAAEOP010000610.1 GCA_024223125.1 Chloroflexota bacterium | reverse complement strand
TGTCCTACTCACAAAACCCCGGTACGGGTGCTGGAAACACGGCAAGTTGGCCCCTCAAGCCAGGTTTATTGGCATTGTTATGTCTGTTTGGAATGGCACAAAGAGTAGCGCTGATCAATGATGGCGTCATTTGTCACTTGTTCCTGGTCATTTGCTGGTAGCCATCACACGCACCTTATAGTATTGCTCTGCAACATTTGCGCCATCCACGAGAATTATGACTCACGGACAGAAGGAAACACGGACTTTTTTTGTTTTACTTTCCTTTGTCCGTGTTCTTTTCCATCCGTGAGTCTAATCAGCCAGTTTGGTTGCGGCTTGGCTGTGCTGTGAAATTTGGCGTAGACGAATGGTAAAGGACAAGGCTTCATAGGAACAGGGAAAGATGGCGGCAGATGAGATTGTAATCTTAATAACCAATTTAGCCGTGGCGATGACCGGTTTTATTCACACCCTCACCCTGGTCGTAGGCGTTCTTGGCCTGACGGTTTGGGGACTGGCCAAAATTGCCCGGCCTATTGCGCCCGACCTGGCGGGGTCTACCGGCGGCTATATCAGCAGCTTGGTTTTCGACGGGCTCGTGGTGATGGCCGGCTCGACAGTCCTCAGGGTTGTGGCTGAGG
>JAAEOP010000609.1 GCA_024223125.1 Chloroflexota bacterium | reverse complement strand
GGATATGGGCAAAATGATATTAACAATGCCTGTGTTGACAACGGAACTGACATGCGAGTTGGTCAAAACAGCCATGGAGTCAGTTCAAGCTCTTGATGTTGAAAAATGGGCGGATAAGCTATTGGGGAAATCATCGCTTTCTAAACGGAGAGTGCTTTCCAATACGCTGAATACGACATAAAAAGTGCATGAAATACCAGAGTGGATAAGCATGGAATACATGCTCAGATTTAACACCCTACTCCGTGTCCATCTGTTCCATTGCTGCTTGGATTTGCCCTGCCAACGACGACATTTCTTGCTCCGAAAGATCCAAAATGCGATTTGCAACACGCAATGCTTCGAGTTGTTGTTCCAAAAAAGGAACACCCGGTGGCAATGGGGCGATGTGCCAGTGGACGTGGCTGTTCCCTTGTTGGCTGCCCAACGACAGCAAATACACGCGCTCGGTTGGCATGACTTGGCGCACGGCTTCAGTTACCCGGTAAATCAAGTCCTGGAGTTGCAGATATTCAGCAGGAGTAAAATCGCCTGTTACCTGTTCCCGATGTTTTCGAGGGGCAACCAGTGTATAGCCGTACAACATCGGATACGCATTAAGGAAGACGATGGCATTCTTATCTTCATAAATGATGTGATGTGGATAATCTGGGTTTCTTTCAAGAATCTCGCAGATAAAACAAGGGCCGTTCATTGTGCGTTCAACGTAATTTTTCATGTCAAAGGATTTTGTTTTGGTCATGTTGTCTCCTAACTCGGCTTTGTGGATATTTTGTTCCTATCATACCTGTTGTTGGTGGGAGATTACCCTACAAGGTTTATGTGTTTCGGCCACGTTCGTTTTAGGAGGTCAATGATGGGCGGACGTGGCGCAAGCAGCCCCGGTACGGCTTACTTACCCCCAGATGTACTGGAAACTTTGCCTTACAATGTGACCAGTTTCGACGATAAGTTAGGCGGGGCGACATTCCCTTTTCTAGAGCAGACCAAACGTGCTTGGCGTATTCTCACCCGGCCAGTAGATGAAACGGCCGATCCCCATCCGGCACATACTTTTAACAAGGCGGGTGAAACTCGCCTCCCTACCCTGCGTTGGGTGAATGGCAGTCAGGTCAATGATCTGTACGTGGATGGGATGACGACGGAGCAATTCCTTGAAAACACTGGCCTGAAACTGGACTTGCACAAGGGCGGCTTTGTTCTTTCCAAGCGCATTAGTCGGGTGATGCGACCGCATTTCGCCAGCGGCTTCTTTGAACCCGACAATGTGCGTGTGGCTTACTTGGAGCAATCTCCAGATGAGGCCAAAGTGTGGGACGGCGCGGGCCTGATTTCTCGTAAGATACTGCGGAAGATAATACTTTCCGACGAGTTGACGCCAGCGAAACGAGAGCGGTTGGAAGGGGAACTACGCCATGCCAAACGGGTGGAGTTCACGGTGATGACACCGAAGGGACAGGATAAAGGGCACGCCATTGTGGCCGATGATTTGCGGGATGAAAACGGCCGTTCCGTAGACTTCCTCCTGCCCCGTGACACCAAGAGAGAAGTGCGGCTGGATAACGGCCGTACCTTTGTCGGCCTCAGCTTCGTCCACGGCCACAATGATATGCGCTTAGACATCCAGAGCCTGATAAACCTCCACCCGTTTTTCAAAGAAGAGCAACTGCTGGAATGGTTACATGACGAGGGCAAATTGTTCGCGCAATCAATTGAAAACGGCACAGTCAACGAGGCGATGGCCCGGATTGACAAATATACGACATTGGAAGATATGCAAAGCTGGCCG
>JAAEOP010000608.1 GCA_024223125.1 Chloroflexota bacterium | reverse complement strand
GGGTTGTGTCTGGGAGGTGTCTTCTAAATGCCCAAAGTTGGCAGCCTTGTTTTTGCAGAGCAACGGCCGTATCCCACCCATTCTTGCTATAACTCCAACCCATGCCGCTGTCAGCGCCCAACGCGGTTTTTGCCATTTTGGGGTTGTCTGGGGTGGCCGTGATGCCGCATAAATGGAGATGGGTGACGCCAGCGCCATCGGCCGTGCGGAAAATAGAACCGACGTTGTAAATGCTGCGGATGTTGTCCAGCAGGAGTTGGATTTGCAAACGGCCACTGCCGGGTGTGTTATTGGCAGAGATGGTGGGGTGTGGGGTGTGGGTAACGACCGTAGCAGCCCCACATTTTAAACACACAGCCATATGTTCAGCTTCGGCTGGCGACGGAAAGCGAAAACGGCAATCATCATTCTGGCATTGGCGTATGGTATATGTTTCCATATTACAATGATAACGTAATGTGCCGTTTCTTACCTGGAGAGTACAACGAATGAAGGAACGAATTTTGTAGACTGACGTAATTCGTTGTACTCATCTGTAAAAATGAAAATCACATATTAAATCGTGTCCAATTCTCTCACTGTCATATAAAGTTACATTCATACTTTTTTTACAAACTTGGTGGAAAATTGGTAAATTAAAATGTGGGTAATGGATGACTGCTTGTACTATCTACCAGCCACCAACCACTATTTACAAAAGAGACATAATCAAGGATGGAGGAATCCCATTGAAAAAGATAACATCAGTACCCATGCTCTTAATCATTTTAACTATTCTCACAGTTGGCTGTTCTGGGTTTGCTCAGGATGCACCTTCGGTGTTGTCGGCGGCCGAGAACACGGCCGAAGATGGCATCGTAGAAGTAGCCGCCCCTTTGCCTCAAACAAGCCAGACCAATAACATAATCGCCCAATCAGATGATGACGTTGTAACTGAACTGACCTACATTGATATTTATAAACGTGTCAACCCAGCCGTTGTTAACATCCAGGTCATCGGTGAAAGTTCTGCTTTTCAACTAGAGCAAATTATCCCTGATATTCCCGAACATGAAGGGGATGATTTTGATGACTATTTAGAAGATCTGCCGGAAGGTTTTGACCCCGAAGATTTGCCAGATATCCCCTCATCTGGGCAAGGTTCAGGGTTTGTCATTGACAAAGAAGGGCATATTGTTACCAACAATCATGTCGTGGTTGGCGCCCAAAAAATTACGGTCGTTTTTGCCGATGGCAGCGATGTTGAGGCCGAGATTGTGGGCACTGACCCCGGTTCTGATCTGGCTGTCATTAAGGTGGATGTTGAGGCTACCAGACTGTTTCCAGTGCTCATTGGCGATTCTGCCAGCTTAGAAGTGGGGCAGTTAGTGGCTACCATCGGCAATCCTTTTGGTCTAGATGGCTCTATGTCTACTGGCATCGTAGCTGGTTTAGGGCGCACACTGCCGGGGGCGACTGCACCGGGTGGTTCCCGCTTTAACATTCCTAACATCATTCAGACGGACGCGGCCATTAACCCCGGTAATTCTGGCGGCCCGCTGCTCAATTTGGATGGGGAAGTGATTGGCGTGAATACGGCCATTCAGAATGACCCCTCTAACTTTTCTTTCGCGCCTTCCTTTGGCGGCGTTGGCTATGCGGTTCCGGCCGATATTTTGAACCGCGTTGTGCCCCAATTGATTGAAAATGGGGAAGTGGCAACACCCTGGTTAGGCGTATCTGGGGGCACAATTCATAGTGATGTGGCTGAGGCGATGGGGTTGAACCGGGATCAGCAGGGTGTGTTGGTGCATGAGGTGCTGGAAGGCGGACCGGCCTCTAAAGCTGGTTTGCGCGGCAGCAATTCGCAGGTGAATATTGATGGCTTTGATGTGCCTATTGGCGGCGATGTCATTGTGCAGATTGATGATCAACCGGTGAATGAGTTTGAAGATTTGTTGAGTTATATTGTGACCCGCGTGGAAATCGGTAAACCGGTGGAACTGAAGTTGATTCGGGATGGTGAGTTGATTGATGTGACGGTGACGATGGAGGTACGGCCGTCTAGTCCGTGATTCGTAATCCGTTAGTAACTATTCAGCTTCCAGAGGTGCGACGCACTTGCAAAGAGCAGCGGCATTGACATTACTCTGGGAAAAGTGCGTCGCACCTGTACAGTTACATCCGTTATCCGTATGCTGACTTACGGATAACGGATTACGCTCATACGATCAACGTCCGTGCCCGATAAATCTCCAACCTCCCCTTTCCCTTAACCTCAATCATGCCTGAGGATTCGCCGAGGACTTGATCGGCAACGGATAGCCACGCATTCCGGCTCAGGTTTACAGCATTGGCGGCACCATAGCTTTCAATGCGCTGGGCTGTATTAACAGTATCCCCCCAGACATCAAACAGATATTGGCGGTGTCCCAAAATGGCGCCCAACACTGGCCCTACATGAATGCCTACCCGAATTTGCCAGGGGTCAGGTAAACGGCCGGCCAAATCAATTATCTGCCAACCACATTGTATACAGTTGAGAACCGGGTTATCTAACTTGGAAAATAGCCCGGCCACCGCCATAAATGAATCCCCATCCGTCTTGATTTTTTGCAGATCGAATTCCAGCGCGGCCGTTTCATAGACGGCAATCATCTGCTGCAAATTGTGAACGATTTCTTTTAGGGAGTGGCTATCACAATAGGGTGTGAAGCTAACAACATCGGCGAAAATAACGGCTACATTGTTATAGAGACGCGGCCGTACCCGGTTCGTCGCCTTGAGTTCATCTATGATCGCTTCCGGCAGAATGACGCGCAGTAGTTCATCGGCGCGGGCTTTTTCAGCTTCTATTTGTTGAATGTACGATTTTTCACGGTCATGCCACTGCTTTTTTTCCAGACTGGCGCTGATGCGTGCCCGCAGCAGGACATGATCAAAGGGTTTAGGTAGGAAATCTTCAGCCCCCATTTCAATCCCTTTTACCACGCGGGTCAGGTCGTTAGCGGCCGAGATGACGATGACGGGAATGTCGCGGGTGTAGGGGTCGCTTTTGAGATGGCTGAGAACCTCAAAGCCATCCATAATGGGCATCATGATGTCTAGCAAAATGACATCAGGGGATTCGGTCATGACTTTTGCCAAGGCTTCTTGCCCATTGGTGGCCGAAACGGTGTCATAATGCAGGTCTTCTAATTCTTGTTCCAGGTAATCTACATTAAAGGGTTCATCATCTACAATAAGGATTTTGGGTTGTTTTTCCATCTTACGTTACATCCAAATGTGATAGTTAGAGAGATTGGAGATTGACCAATCTCTAATCTCCAATCTCTGACTATATTGTACCGGTAGAGTCAGGGTAAAGGTAGAGCCTTCACCGAGGGCGCTCACGGCCGTAATATTCCCACCCCACAATCGAGCCAGACTACAACTGATGGCCAGACCGAGACCTGTGCCGCCGAACTGTTGGCGGGTAGTGCTTTCGGCTTGTTGAAACTCGCCAAAGATGCGGGACATCGCTTCTGCGGCAATACCAATCCCGGTGTCGCTGATAATGATGGTAAGGGAGTTGTCGTCTACGGCCGCTTGCAACTTAATGCTCTCGCTCGTTGTGAATTGTAACCATTCAGGTGCCCGGCACTTCATTACCAAGTCTACTGGAGTAGCACACTCGTTTATAAGTGCCGGGCACCTTGGGAGAGTGAATGATTACTGTGAATTTGGCTGCGTTGCTGAGTAAATTTAACAATATTTGCCGTGCCTTATTCTGATCTGTGGTAATGTTGAGTATGCTTTCCTGGGTGTGCCCGCGCAGGAGCAGCCGGGTTTTGAGGATGGCGCTAAGTAAATGACGGCGGTTGGGGTGGCGGGGCAGGTTGACCCCTAACTTTTTTAGCAGAGGCAGGGCGGCGTCAATCGCTTCATTGAGCAGATTTTGGTGGGTGTACGCCTGGGTTTTTGTGTCGTAAGCGGTGATCTGGTCGAGTAGGGTACGGCCGTGTGTTAATATCATCGCTGCTAATCGTTCCATTTCCTCATAATTTCCAGTGAGGAAGGCTGCCAGAACGGCAGTGTTGTACAAATTGAGCGCCAGATCATACTGATTTTCCCAGGCATCGTTGGGCAATAAATGGATGCCTTGCTGCAAATAATCCAGAGCCGGTTGGTAGGCCACAGATTGTAATGCTTTTTGACCCGTTTCCAGATTAAGCGCGGCCAGATTTTGCCGCTTGGCGACCGTTGTCAACTGTGATTGTCCCAAATTGAGATGATTGACAATGGTGAAGATAGGGATGTCTGGGGATGGGGCGGCGGCTGTTTGCTGCAAATGCTGGCCGATGGTGTGATGGAGAATTGGCTTTTCGTTTTCAGGGATGAGCGCGTAGGCAGCTTGCTGAATGCGATCATGGGCAAAGCAATATTCTGAATTTTGAGGCACATCAAAAACAGCCAGCTTGTAATTTTCAGTCAGGGGGATGATAAGTCCGGCGACGATGGCCTGTGTCGGCTGCAATATTTTGAGGATGACCGCCCGGTTTCCCCCATTTGACAAGCCACGATACACGACTGAGCGTTTGCTCTCGTACAGCTTCTCTTGGATCTTGTAGCCGCTGAGTTCTATAGACATTCAGATAATGTTTTTGGATGCTGTAGCCACGGTCTCTTACCGCGATTACGTAATCGCGGTAAGAAACCGCAGCTACTAATCACCCATTCAAATGCCGGTCTAAGGCCTCATAGAGTCGGTTAAAGTCTACCGGTTTGGTCAGATAATCGTCACAGCCGGCGGCGAACGCTTTTTCATCATCGCCGCTCATGGCGTGGGCAGACAGGCCAATGACAGGGATATGGCTGGTACTGGCGTCGGCCTTAATTTGACGGGTGGCTTCCCAGCCGTCCATAATGGGCAGGGACATATCCATGATGATCAGATCGGGCAGCTCCCGGTGGGTTAACTCTACCCCGACCACACCATCTTCGGCCACGAGTAGTTGGTAATCATCTTCTAACAATTGCACTAATAGTTCCGTATTTAAGGGTGCATCTTCGATGATTAAGATTTTTTTCATGAATGGTTCCTGACTGAGATTAGAGATTAGCCCAATCTCCAATCTCTCCAATCTCATTTAGTTAAATGTTGGTCTATCCGACGTGTATTGTCTCAGGGCTTGTTGTAATTCGTCAATTAACAACGCTTCCTTTGATCCTTGTTTATAAATGATTTGGGTGACGGTGTTGGTCAGGTATTGTTTTTCACTGCGGGTCAGGGTTTTGGCGGTGAGGACGATGATGGGGATGTGCCGGTGTTGGGGATGTTGCTGGAGGGCTTGCAGCACGTCAAAGCCGTCCAAACGGGGCATCATTAAATCTAGCAGTACAATATCAGGTGGATTTTGATTGATGGTTTCGAGGGCGATTTGACCATCTATGGCCGTTTCTACTTCATAGGCTGTTTCTTCCAACATTTGCGTTACCATGTCGGCTACCTGGGGATCGTCATCTACCACCAACAGGCGGGTAGGCGTTTTGGTTGTGAGATGGGGCAGCCGGTTAAGCGCCGCCAGCACCGAGTCACCATCTAGCGGCTTTACCAAATAATCAGATGCGCCCAGACGGTAGCCTAAATCTTTTTTATCAATAATGGTCAACATCACCACCGGAATGTCACGGGTGATGGGGTCTGTTTTCAAATCGTGCAAGACTTGCCAACCGTCTTTATGCGGCATCATAATATCCAGGATAATGGCAAACGGCCGTAATACCTTCGCCTTTTGTACCCCTTCCTCGCCTCCTAATGCGCCCACAACCTGATAGCCGGCCTCGCTTAAATTTTCTTTTAGCAGATAAACGACATCCGGGTTGTCATCAATAGCTAAGACGAGGGGTCTGTCGCTGTTGGCCGCTAGTGAATGTTTTTCTGGCCAGATCAATGTGTCTGCTTCTAACTTATCGGTATAGCGGACGGGAATGGAGAAGGTAAAAGTAGAGCCTACGCTTGGTTCACTATGCGCCGTCATCTCGCCGCCCAACAATCGAGACAGATGTAAACTAATAGCCAGTCCTAAACCTGTGCCGCCGTACTGCCGGGTTGTGCTGCTGTCTGCCTGTTGAAACTCATCAAAAATAACACTCAACGCTTCTTTAGAAATGCCGATGCCCGTATCTATTATCGATACGACCAGCATTCCGTCCTGGAAGTTAGCCTTTACTGTGATTTGCCCTTTGTGGGTGAATTTGGCCGCGTTGCCAAGTAAATTGAGCAAAATCTGCTTTACTTTATCCTGGTCAGTAAACAACTGTGGTATATCTGGGTCGATTTCTTTCAGTAGCGAAATTTGATCTTGCTTAAGCATCGGTAAAGTGGTGTGCAAACAGAGGTCTACAATGGGTTCCAGGTTAAACGCGCCGATCTGCACATCCATATGGCCGGCTTCAATTTTGGCAATATCTAAAATGGTATTGATGAGTCCCAATAAATGTTCGGCGCTGATCAACACTTTGTCCAGGTTGGCTACTTGTTTTTCGGGCAGGCTCTCGCTGCCGCGCCGTTTTGCCAGACGAGTAAAGCCGATGATGGCGTTGAGGGGGGTACGCAGTTCGTGGCTCATATTGGCCAGGAAGGCGCTTTTGGCCTGGTTGGCTGCTTCGGCAGCCGTGCGGGCTTCATACGCTTCATTAAATAGACGCGCATTTTCAATGGCAATAACGGCTTGCCGGGACAGGCCCACCAGAAAATCTAGTTCGACGTCGGTAAACACTTGATCATCTGACCCGCGCCAAACGACCATAGCCCCGATAGCTTTTTCTTGGAAGATGAGAGGGACCCCTAGTAGTTTTTCTCCGGCCTGAATCTTATTGGTACCTTTGAGGTGGATGATACGTGGGTCTTTGGTCATATCTTTAATGCTGTCGGCAGTGGCGGTTTGCACGATGTGGCCGACAAAGCCCAGGCCAACCTGGGTGGGGAAGGCTTTCACTGCATGGGCAACCTCACCACTGGCGGCGATGGGTTTGAGGGTACGGCTGTCAGGCTGCAATAAATAAACTGCACTGGTATGAGCCAGCAGCAAGTGACGGGCGTGGGCGACAATTTTCTCCATCAATTCCTGGAGGTCCAGCGTGGCTGAAATATCCCGTCCCACCTCAGACAAAGCCGCCATCTCATTGACTCGGCGTTGTGATTCCAGATAGAGACGGCCGCTTTCAATGGCGCTGACAACTTGCCGGGCCACACTAACCAGGAAGTTCAATTCTGCCTGCGTAAACAAGCCTTCTGTATGCGGCCGCCACATTAATATGATGCCTGTTACTCGGCCGTGAATAACCAGTGGCGCAGCCATAAACCCTTCATTATCTTCGCCAGGGTTAGGTGTGCCGGTCAGATGGATGGAGCGAGGATCGCGGTAAGGATAATTGACAAACTCGGCCTGACCACTTTGGGCAATATTGCCAGTGATACCCTGACCCATGAGAATGGGATTAGCTTTTAAGGCTTCTACATAGTCGCCCATGGCGACGGCCGTGCGGAATGTGCTGCCATCTGGTTCTAACAACAT